>JBDRTL010000237.1:0-18820 GCA_043824045.1 Bacillota bacterium | reverse complement strand
AATACCTATTGTTGATGTGTTGAATAAAAGGGAGCGGTTGTTGAATACTTCGAATAATCTATTTATGGATTTTGATTCAACTTAATGATAAGTCCCACAAAAGATTGCCATTTAGAATCACGGTTAACATCTTTCATTCATAAGCAAGCATACTTTCCATCCCCAGTTTTCTATGCTACAATATTCCGTGTTTGCACATCACTTCCGCCGGAGGGTTTTTGCATGTCTTTTTGGAGGGCAAAGCTAGCGCGGCCGCTTTCTATCGCGCTTTGGGCGCTGCTTGACGCGGCGCTGTGCAACGCCGCGATGATTTTGGCGCAGCAGTTCCGCTTCGGGGTCAGCATCCCCGAAGTTTTCTTTCAGCGGTACGTGAATCTGGCGCCCGTGATGACCGCGCTGTGCCTTATATCGTTCTTCGCCTTCGGCCTGTACCGCAACATCTGGAAATTCGCGTCCGTTTCGAGCGTTTTCTCCATTATCCTCGCCACGCTGGCGGGCTGTTTGGCGACCTACGCCTATTCGCTGATCAGCTATGCCATAACGCAGCCCGTCAACGACTGCCTGCTGCACCGCACCATCTACATGCTGCACTGGCTGATCTTCATAGCGCTGGCCGTCGGCTCGCGCTACCTCTACCGCCTCGCCTTTACCTTTTCTTTCCGGCGCGGCGGGAAGGGCGTTACGCGCCGCCTGATGATCGTGGGCGCGGGCTGGGCGGGCGCGAACGTGATCCGCGATATCAAAAGCGGGCGGTACGCTGGCAGCCAGGCCGTGATCGCCGTGGACGACAACCCAAGCGTCGCGGGCTCGCGGCTCAACGGCGTGAAGGTATTGAAAGATACCGCGTCCATCCCCCGATACGCGAAGGAATACGCGATCGACGATATCATCATCGCCATCGCCACGCCCAACGGCAGCCTGCGCGGGCTGATCGAAACCTGCCTTTCCACGGGTTGCCGCGTGCGCAGGGTGACGTCGCTGGAAGACCTGAACCTGAAAGGCACGCAAAGCGACGTGCGCGACTTAAACATCGCCGATCTTCTGGGGCGCAGCGAAACCCGCATGAACATGACGCGGGTCACCGCCTATTTTACCGGAAAAACTGTGCTGATCACCGGCGGGGGCGGCTCCATCGGGGGGGAGCTCTGCCGCCAGGTGCTTTTGTTCCAGCCCAAGAAAGTCGTGCTGTACGACATCAATGAAAACTACATGTACGACCTCTTCGCCGATCTCAAGCGCACGCACGGCGATGAACTGAATAACCTGCTCAAGCTGCGGGTCGGCTCCGTGCAGGACGAGGCGCGCCTTTCTGAGATCATGGACGAGCACACATTCGACACAGTGCTGCACGCCGCGGCGCACAAGCATGTGCCGATGCTGGAGGAAAGCCCCGTGCAGGCCGTGAAGAACAACGTGTTCGGCACCTATACCGCCGCCGGATGCGCCGTCAGCCACGGCGTGAAGCGCTTTGTGCTCATTTCCACCGATAAGGCCGTCAACCCCGCCAACATCATGGGCGCAACCAAGCGCGCCGCCGAGAAGGTCGTGGCGGCCATGGGCAGCACGGCCAAAACCGAGTTTGTCTCCGTGCGCTTTGGAAACGTATTGGGCTCACACGGCAGCGTGGTGCCGCTGTTTGAGCGGCAGATCCGCGCGGGCGGCCCGATCACCGTGATGCACCCCGACATCGTCCGCTATTTCATGACCATCCCCGAGGCCGCAAGCCTCGTGCTGCAGGCTGCGGTGCTGGCAAGGGGCGGGGAGCTGTTTGTGCTGGATATGGGCCAGCCCGTGCTCATCCGCGAGCTTGCCGAGCGTATGCTTCAGCTGTATGCCGCGCAGGGCGGGCAAAACCAGGTGGAGATCGTCTACACGGGCCTGCGACCGGGCGAAAAGCTGTACGAGGAGCTGTTGACCGGCGACGAAAGCCTTACAAAGACCGAGCTGGACAAGATCTACGTCACCAAGCCGGACCGCATCACCGAGGCCGAATTGCAGGAGATGCTTGCCGCGCTGCAGAAATGCATGGATACCCGCGGCGATATGCGCGCCTGCCTGCACGCGGTGATCCCCACCTTCCGCGAACCCGGTGAGGTGAACGGACAGGCGGCGAAGCAAGCCCCATGACGGGCCACGAGCGGTACATGCGCGTTGCGCTCAAAGAGGCCGAACTGGCCGCGGCGGAGGGCGAAGTGCCCGTAGGCGCGGTGATCGTGCGCGGGGATGAAATCCTTGCGCAGGCGCACAACCGGCGCGAGCAGCTGCGCGATCCCACGGCGCACGCCGAGATGCTGGCGATCCGCGAGGCGGCGGAGAAACTTTATGACCGCAGGCTTTCCGGCTGCACGCTCTACGTAACGCTGGAGCCCTGCCCCATGTGCGCTGGCGCGCTGGTGATGGCAAAGCTCGACGCCTGCTACTTCGGCGCAAGCGACGAGCGGCAGGGCTGCGTGGAAAGCGTGTACGCACTCCCGAGCGATCCGGTGTTTTACCACCGCGTGCGCTGCGTCGGCGGGCTGCTGGAGCCCGAATCCCAGGCGCTTTTACAGGCTTTTTTCAAAACGCGCAGATAAGGAGAACTCCCTTTGCAGATTGATACCATCGTAACCGATCTGGACGATACCCTGCTGGATGAAAACACAAGGCTGACCCCCTATACCCTCGGGGTTGTCAACGAAGTCAAGCGGCGCGGCATCCGCTTCATCCCCGCCAGCGGGCGGGCGGCCTCCAGCATGCGCCCTTTTGTGGACCAGCTCAATGCCGGGCAGCCCTACATCGCCTGCAATGGCGCGCAGCTGATGAACCCAGATCATACCGAGATCATATCCAGTATGTTTACGCCCGAGCAGGCGCGCGCGCTGATCCGCTATTTTCAGGAGAAGGGCTTTTACACGCAGATCTACCGCGGCGATTATTTCTACTTCGCCGAGTCCTGCGAGGCCAACAGGCGGTACTCGGCGCAAACCGGCATGCCGGGGAAAGCCGTGGGCGATCTGATCGCCTTTGCCGACTTTCCCACTCCCAAAGTCCTGAGCATGAACACGCCGCAGGAAGTGGAAAAGCTGTATCCGGTCATCCAGGCCGATTTTCCGGACGTCTCCTTTACCATCAGCAAGCCCTGGTTTCTGGAGGCGCAGCCGCTGGGCGTAAGCAAGGGTTCCGCGCTTTTGCGGCTGAGCGGAATTCTGGGCTTTGCGCCCGAGTGCACGCTGGTGTGCGGCGACAGCCTCAACGACGTTTCCATGTTCGACTTTACGCGGCACAGCGTCGCAATGTTCAACGCCCGTGACGAGGTAATCAAGGCCGCGCGTTATATCACCGAATTTTCCAACGCGCAGGACGGGCTGGCGCGCTTCATCCAGACCCATGTACTGATCTAGATCTTCCGGGAGCGTGAGCGTATGATTAAAATCACAGATTTCACAAATGCGCTGGATCTGAAGGTGCTGCACCATTCCTCCAAGGAGGAGATGAACATCACCTTGCCGGACCTGAACCGGCCGGGCATGCAGTTTTTCGGGTTCTACGAGTACTTCTCGCACGAGCGCCTGCAGGTGATCGGCAAGGCGGAGATGAACTATCTCGAATCGGTGGACACGCATAAGCGCCGCAGCATTTTGAAACCCTTTATGCAGTACCCGCTGCCCGGTATCGTGATCTGCTGGGGCATGGCGCCGCCCGCGGAGCTTTTGGCGCTGGCGAAAGAATACGATATCCCCCTTCTGCAATCTGGCAAAAAGACCACGGTCTTTACCCTGCAGGCCATCACCTATCTAGGCCGCCAGCTCGCGCCGCATGAAACGCGGCACGGCGTGCTGGTGGACGTTTTCGGCGTGGGCGTGATGATCACTGGCGAAAGCGGCGTGGGCAAGAGTGAAGCGGCGCTGGAACTCGTTAAACGCGGCCACCAGCTGTGCGCCGACGACGTGGTGGATATCTGCCGCGTGGCCGACGACCGCCTGATTGGCGAATCGCCCGAGACCATCCGCCATTTCATGGAGATCCGCGGCATCGGCATCATCGATATCCGGGCGATGTACGGCGTCGGCGCGATTACGCTGTCCAAGACCATCGATATCGTCATCCATCTGGAAAAATGGGACCAGGAAAAGGAATACGACCGCCTGGGGCTGACCGAGGAAAGCATCGAAATCATGAGCGTCAAGGTACCCTATCAGGTGATGCCGGTGAGGCCCGGGCGCAACCTTGCCATCATTATCGAGGTCGCGGCGCGAAACCTCAGCCTGAAAAGGCTTGGCTACAGCGCGGCCATCGAACTGGACCGCCGCCTGAGCGATATGATGCTCAACAACGCGGATATGGAGTAAGCGGTATCGGGAGGAAATCATGATTTATCTGGGAATTGACGTCGGCGGTACGGACGTTAAGATCGGCGTGCTGAATGAAAACGCCGAAATCCTGGCGAAAGGCTCCACGCCGACCGGCGTGGGCAGGCCGTATCCGGAAATTATCCGCAATATGGCGGAGTATTCCGCTGCGCTTTTAAAAACGCTTGGTTTGAACGCGGAAGATGTGACGGCGGTCGGCGTGGGCGTTCCGGGTGTGACGACGAACTTAACCGGCGTTGTGATGCGCTGCGTGAACATGGGCTGGTGGGATATTCCGTTCCGCGATGAACTGCAGAAGTATATCAACAAACCTGTGGTGCTGGGCAACGACGCCGACCTCGCGGGCTTTGCCGAGAGCATCTGCGGCGTGAGCGCGGGTACGAGTTCCAGCGTCTTTATCACGCTGGGCACGGGCGTAGGCGGCGGCCTGATCCTGTTCGGGCGGCCGTGGAGCGGCCACCACAGCGCGGGCGGGGAGATCGGGCATATCATCATGGCAAAAGACGGTATCCTCTGCACCTGCGGCAGGCGCGGATGCCTGGAGCGCTATTGCAGCGCCACGGCGCTGATCCGCATCGCCCGGGAAGCCGCGGCAAAGCACCCCGAAAGCATGCTCCGGGCCGTAGGCGGCAACGATTTGGAAGCCCTGAACGGCAAGAATATCTTCGCCTGCGCCATGGCCAAGGATCCCGTCGCGCTGGAGGTATTTGGCGAATATATCCATAACCTGTGCCTCGCGCTCTCCTCCGTCATCTGCCTGCTCGACCCGCAGGTCATCGTGCTGGGCGGCGGGCTGTCCAAAGACGGGGGGTTTCTGCTGGACGCCATCCACGAAAAAATCAGGGGATACCTTGCCTTTCCGGAAGTCCCCTTTGCCGATATCAAGATTGCCACGCTGGGCGCGAACGCCGGGTTCATCGGCGCGGCGATGCTCGCCAGGCAGCACATGGAGGATACAAAATGAAACCCCAGTCCATTTCCGACTTATACAGGAATCCGCCCAAAGCCGACAGCGCCGGGTTTGCCATTTCGGGATGGGTGCGCACCGTGCGCGACTCAAAGGCATTCGGCTTTATCGAACTAAACGACGGCACGAGCTTTAAAAACCTGCAGATCGTGCTGGAGGACGGCAAAACGGAGGGCTTCGCCGACGCGCTCAAGATCACGCTGGGCAGCGCCATCCGCGCAACGGGCATGCTTTCGCTCACGCCGGACATGAAGCAGCCCTTCGAGCTGAAAGCCGATGCTGTGGAGGTGGTCGGCCTATGCGACCCCGCCTATCCGCTGCAGAAAAAGCGGCATTCCTTTGAGTACCTGCGCACCATCGCGCACCTGCGCCCGCGCACGAATACCTATTACGCGGTGTTTCGCATCCGCTCGCTCGCCGCGCAGATCGTGCATCAGTTTTTCGCCGAGCGCGGCTTTGTGTACGTGCACACGCCCATCATCACCGCAAGCGACTGCGAGGGCGCGGGCGAGATGTTTCAGGTGACGACGCTGGATATGCAAACCCCGCCCCGAAACGAGCAGGGCGCGGTGGACTACGCGCAGGATTTCTTCAAAAAGCAGGCCAACCTCACCGTGAGCGGGCAGCTGAACGTGGAAACCTTCTGCCTTGCGTTTCGAAACGTGTATACCTTCGGGCCTACCTTCCGCGCCGAGATCAGCTATACGCAGCGGCATGCGGCGGAGTTTTGGATGATCGAGCCCGAGATCGCCTTCGCCGACCTGTTCGACGATATGGATTTGGCGGAGGACATGATCAAGTATGTGATTTCGCACGTGCTTTTGCAGGCGCCGGACGAGCTTTATTTCCTGGACAGCTTTGTGGAAAAGGGCCTGATCGGCAAGCTGACGGCGCTCAAAAACAGCGAGTTCGTACGCTGCACCTATACGGACGCGATTGCGATTTTGGAAAAGAGCGGTGCGGCGTTTGAGTACCCCGTATCCTGGGGCGTTGATTTGCAGACCGAGCACGAGCGCTACCTGACCGAGAAGCACTTTCAAAAGCCCGTGTTCGTGTACAATTACCCCAGAGAGATCAAGGCGTTCTACATGCGCCTCAACGACGACCAAAAGACCGTGGCGGCCGTGGATATGCTCGTGCCGGGCATTGGCGAGCTGGTCGGCGGCAGCCAGCGCGAGGAGCGCGAGGATGTATTGAAACAGCGCCTTGCCGACTACAAGCTGGATGAAAAAGCCTACGACTGGTACATGGATACCCGCCGCTTCGGCACCGCGCCGCACGCGGGCTTCGGCCTGGGCTTTGAGCGCCTCGTGATGTATTTAACCGGCATGTCCAACATTCGCGACGTGCTGCCGTTCCCCAGAACAACGGGGAGCGCGGAGTTTTAGGACGTATGGGGGCTATGCACCCCCATACCCCGCAGTCAAGGACATTGTCCTTGACAATCTATAATAATGGCCGCGTAAAACGCGGCCATTATTTTGGGTCAAGGGCAAAGCCCTTGTCGGGGTTATAGGGGTGAAACCTCTATCGTCCTACGGCAAGAACCTGCTGGACTTGATGGTGGTTTCCAGCCTGGATTCCACATAGCGGCGAAGGACTTCGAACAGGGTCTTGTCCTCGGCAACTGGCGGGGTATCGAGGCCATTCTGGAGCGTGGCGCGCATCCACTGCAGCTGGGGAGCGGAAAGACGCATCAGCGCGCCCTGGGCGCAGGTTCGGCAGCAGATGCCGCCCGCCGCGATATCAAAGGCCGCGCCCTGATCGGGCGCGATTTCTTTCTGGCAGAATACGCAGTGGCTGAGCCGCGGGCGGTAGCCGTTATCCGCGGCAAACAGCAGCAAAAACGCATTGACGATTCTCAGCGGGTTCTCACATTCGGTGTAGCACAGGCGGCGCAGGCTGTCCGTCAGCAGTTCGTACAGCGCTTCCGCCTCCTGCCCGGGGTGCGCGGCGGCCTGCGCAAGCTGCAGCATGTACGCGCCGCAGGTCATGCGGTAGGCGTCCAGCCGCACGGGATAAAACGATTCGCCGATGCTGCAGGAGGTCAGCGTATACCGGTCCTGATTGCTAAACACCACAAACTCGCCCTGCACGAAGTTCTCGCTGGCGGGCATCAGGCAGCTTTTAGGCCTGCGGCACCCGCGCGAAAGCACGTCCACGCGCCCCCTGTCCGGCGTGAGCAGGGTGAGCATCCGGTCCCGGTCCCGGTAGTTCGCAACCCGGAGCACGATGGCCTGCAGCGTTTCGGACGGCATATTTCCTCCTGATGAACATCAAATTGACATTGATATTATACACCATACCGTGATATTTATATAAACATTTGCCCGCTGGTATGAAAAGCCGCGATATGATATACTCATACTAACTCCAATCTTTAAGGCCAGATAGATTGCGAGTATTTTGGTCGCAATCAAGGAGAGGAAACGCAGGTGCAGCGGGGTCTGCATCAAGTTTTCACGACAATGAGTGCGGACAAAAGACGATGCAAGATACTGGCGATAAAGGTTGGAATTAGTATGGATACAATGAAAAACGGGAGGGATGCTGATGACAAAAATACTCGGCGTTTTGCTCTGCGACAGCGAAACGGCCTATTCGTCCATGCCGCTTTTGGGCAAGCCGTGCGCCGATTATATGAAAGACGCGATGCTCGCGGCGGGCGCGGACGCCGATGCGTTTGAGCAGGAAGAACTGACGCCCGCGGCGTTCGACGTTGTGCTGTTCGCGGCGGAGCATACCCCCTGCGTGAGCGGGCTTTCCGCCGTGGTGCGCCTTGCCGGGGACGGCCCCTGCGCCCTTTTGACGGCGCAGGGAACGCCACTTGCGTTAGCGCTTCCGGCGCGGGAGCTGTCGGTATTCTCCCAGCCGCTGACGATGAAGCTTCTGCTGGAAGAATACGGCGGCGATATGCAAACCCTGTATGCGGAGTGCGGGGAAGACGGCATCGCGGTCGCCGACGCGGAAAGCTACGCCGCGGCCTGCCGCTGCCTGCGCGGCCGCATCAACAGGCGGCATATGCAGGCCGGCGTGATCATTCTCGACCCAGAGCGCACCGTGATCGAAGCGGACGTTGAGATCGGCTACGGCACGATGATCTACCCCGACAATTTTCTGCAAGGCCGAACGAAGATCGGCGAATGCTGCACACTCTATCCCGGCAGCCGCATGTCGGACGCGGTGATCGGCGGCCATGCCACGGTGGAAAACAGCGTGCTTCTCCAGTGCTCGGTCGGAAGCTACACCACCGTCGGCCCGTTTGCGTACCTCCGCCCGCAGGCGGTGATCGGCGACCACTGCCGCATCGGTGATTTCGTGGAGATCAAAAACTCCAACATCGGCGACGAAACCAAGATCAGCCATCTCACCTACGTGGGCGACGGCGACCTGGGCAAGCATATCAACCTGGGCTGCGGCGTGGTGTTTAGTAACTTCGACGGCAAGCAAAAGCAACGCACGGTCGTGGAGGATAACGCCTTTATCGGCTGCAACGCAAACCTGATCCCGCCCCTGCGCGTCGGCAGGGACGCGTACGTGGCGGCAGGCAGCACCGTGGACCAGGACGTGCCGGCGGATGCGCTGTTCATTTCGCGCCCGCAGGGCGTGATCAAGGAAGGCTGGGTCACCCGCCGCAAGGAGAAGGGGAAGCTGTAGCACATGCATCTGATCGTCGGCCTGGGCAACCCGGGAGACAAATACGACCACACCCGCCACAATGCGGGTTTTGACGTGCTGTCCATTCTGGCGGATAAGCTCGGCATCCGAAACGGGAAGCTGAAGGGCAACGCGCTTTGCTACGAGGGGTTTATCGGCGGCGAAAAGGTGATCCTCTTAAAGCCGCAGACCTACATGAACTTAAGCGGCGCGGCGGTCAGCGAGCTGATGGAGTTTTATAAGCTTACGCCCGAACGGCTGCTTGTAGTTTACGACGATGTGGATATTCCGCAGGGCTGGCTTCGCATCCGCAGGGGCGGCAGCGCGGGCACGCACAACGGCATGCGCTCGGTGATCGCCTGCCTGGATACCATGGATTTTGCGCGTATCCGTATCGGAATCGGCGAAAATCCCGGCACATATGAGCTTGCGGACTGGGTGCTTTCGCATTACAATACACCGGAGGAACGGCAGACCGCGTTCGACGCTTACCAAAAGGCGGCGGACGCGGCGGTGGAATGGGTGAAGAACGGCGTCGACAGCGCGATGCGCAAATTTAACACCAAAAAGCCCAAACCGGAAACGCCAGATGGGGCCGGAGACGAAGCATGAACGAATCGCTTTTTGCCGGATATTCGGCGCTGCCCGCGTGGCCGGCGCTTTTGGGTCACCTGTCAAAACAAAGCAGTATCTCGTTAAGCGGAATGGCGGAGGGCGAGAAGCCTTTCTTTGCCGCCGCGCTTTATCATGCCGCCGGGCGGCCCGTGCTGCTCGTCTCCCCCACGGAGCTCGTCGCGAAGCGTCAGGCGCAGGACATCCAGCGGCTCGGGCTTGCCGCCGCCGCGCTGCCAAGCCGCGACGTGCAGTTCAGCCGCGCTGCCTCCAGCCGCGAGAGCACATGGCAGCGCCTGCAGGTGCTCGGCGACGCCATCCACGGGCGTCTTTCAGTGCTGTGCGTATCCGCGGAAGCGGCGCTGGACCGATGCTCGAACGTGCAGGCATTTCAAAGCGCGGTCATACAGCTTACAGAGGGCGGGCGAATCGCCCCGGGCGCGCTGATCAACCGGCTGCTGCGGCTGGGCTATGAGCGCGTGCCGATGGTGGAGGGCCGCGGGCAGTGCGCGATGCGCGGCGCGATTGTGGACGTGTTCCCGCCCACCGAGATCGACGCGCTCCGCATCGAGTTTTTCGACGACGAGATCGACAGCATCCGGCGGTTTGATTCCATCAGCCAGCGCAGTATCGAGCGCGTGAAGGACGCGATGATCTCGCCAGCTTCGGAGTGCATCCTCGCCGATCCCAGGGCAGCTGCCCAGCGCTTTGAGGAAGCTATTCAGGAGCGCGCGAACGTCGAAAGCATACCGCACTTGCAGCATGGCGGGCTTGATTCCCTAGACGCCTTCTTTCAGACCATCGATTCGGAGGAAGCCGCCGCGGAAATGGCCGCGACCGCGATACTGGATGAAGCCGTAAAGCCCGAAACGCCGTCCCGCGTCAAAAGCCATCTGGACGACGCGGAGCTTATCCGCGCGGGCCATCCCATCCGCACCGCGCCAATGTGGCTGAACGTCCTTTGCACGGACACCGCGACGGTGGACGCGTATCTGAAAGACCCGATCATCCTCGTCGATCAGCCCGATCAGGTGCAATCCCGCGCCAAAGCCAAGCACAGCGCGTTTTTCACCGAGTGGCAGGAGGCCGCCCTTCGCGGCGACAGCTTCCCGGCGCAGCAGGGCTTGCTTTTGCCCTATGACGAGCTGCTCTTGGCGCTCAAGCGGCACGCCGTGCTGGTATTAAGCGATCTGTCGCGCGGACTGGGGCAGTTCAGCCCGACGGACGCGCTTTCGTTCCCCTCCGACCCCGTCATGCCCTATCACGGGCGGCTGGAGCCGCTGGCAAAGGATATCGCCCTTTGGCAGGCGCAGGGCTGCGCCGTGGCGCTGCTCACCGGCGGCGAAGCGCGCGGGCGCCGCCTGCTGCGCGCGCTTGCATTGCAGGACGTCTCCGCGACCTACCTTGAAACCGCCGACCGGCCGCTGCAGCCAGGCGAGGTCGTGCTCCTGCCGGTCTCCGTGCACAAGGGTTTCCGCAATCCCGCCGCCGGACTGTGCGTGGTTTCCGACAGCGATTTATACGGCTCGGCCTATCAGCACAGCCAGAAGCGGCACGCAGCGGGCGAGCATATCGCGTCCTTCACCGACCTGAAAACGGGCGATTTCGTGGTGCACGACATCCACGGCATCGGCGTCTACGACGGCGTGGTGCAGCTGTCAACCGAGGGCGTGACGCGCGATTACCTGCTGATCAAATACCTGGGCAACGACAAGCTCTACGTCCCCACCGACCAGTTCGACCGTGTGCAGAAATTCATCGGCGCGGAAAACAACCCGCCCAAATTGAACCGCCTGGGCAGCGGCGCGTGGGAAAAGCAGAAAAACAAGGTGAAGGCGGGGCTCAAGGAACTCGCGTTCAGCCTGGCGGAGCTTTACGCCCAACGCCAGCAGCAGCAGGGCTTCGCGTTCAGCCGCGATATGCCCTGGCAACGGGAGTTTGAGGACCTGTTCCCCTACGAGCTGACCGAAGACCAGCAAAAGAGCGTGGAGCAGATCTTTTCGGACATGGAAAGCCGGCGCAGCATGGACCGCCTGCTCTGCGGCGACGTGGGCTACGGCAAAACCGAGGTCGCGCTGCGCGCGGCGTTCAAGGCGGTGCTGGACGGGAAACAGGTCGCCATTCTCGCGCCGACGACCATCCTTGCGCAGCAGCACTTTAGCACCATGAAAAAGCGGTTTGCGGGCTTCCCCGTGACCTGCGAAATGCTCAGCCGCTTCCGTACTTTGAAGGAGCAGAAGGAGATCCTGGAAAAACTGAAAGACGGCAAGACCGACATCATCGTCGGCACCCACCGCCTGCTTGCCAAGGATGTGAAATTCAAGGATCTGGGGCTTCTGATCATCGACGAGGAGCACCGCTTCGGCGTCAACCACAAGGAAACCATCAAGCGCATGAAAACCAAAGTGGACGTGCTCACGCTTTCCGCAACGCCCATCCCGCGCACGCTGCATATGAGCCTGACCGGCATCCGCGACATGAGCCTGCTCGACACGCCGCCAGAGGAACGCATGCCCGTGAAAACCTACGTGACCCCATACGATGATTCCATCGTGACAAACGCCATCCGCCACGAGATGGCGCGCGGCGGGCAGGTGTACTTCCTGTACAACCGCGTGCGCTCCATCGAGCAGATGTATTCGCGCCTGCAGGCGCTGGTGCCGGAAGCGCGCATCGCCGTGGCGCACGGGCAGATGCGCGAAAACGCGCTGGAAGACGTGATGCTGGATTTTTACGCGGGCGCGTACGATGTGCTGCTGTGCTCCACGATCATCGAAAGCGGGCTGGACGTGCCCGAAGCCAATACCCTGATCGTGTTCGACGCGGACAAGTTCGGGCTTTCGCAGCTCTACCAGCTGCGCGGGCGCGTGGGGCGCTCCAGCCGGCAGGCATACGCGTATCTTACCGTGCGCCGGGACAAGCTGCTGTCGGAAGCCGCGGAAAAGCGGCTGACGGCCATCCGCGAGTTTACGGAGTTCGGCGCGGGCTACCGCATCGCCATGCGCGATCTGGAAATCCGCGGCGCGGGCGACGTGCTCGGCCCGCAGCAAAGCGGGCAGCTGAGCGCCGTGGGGTACGATATGTACGTAAAGCTCATCGAGCAGGCCGTGCACGAGGTGCAGGGCATCAAGGATACGCCCGAGCTCGACACCCGCGTGGAGCTTTCGCTGGACGCGTTCCTGCCCGAATCTCTGGTGCAGGACGAGCGCCTACGCATCGAAATTTACAAGCGCATCGCCATGATTGAGGACGAGGAAAGCAGGCTGGACGTCGAAGCCGAGCTGATCGACCGCTTCGGCGATATCCCCGGCCCCGTGGAGAACTTGATTTTGGTCGCCAGGCTGCGCGCGGTGACGCGAAGGCTCGGCATCGACCACCTGTTCCTGCGCGCCGACGGCGTGCACATGCGGCTGGAACCCAAATACCTGCCCGATTCCATGGCGCTGTACACCGCGGCAACCCAAACCGACAAACGCATCCAGTTCAGCCGCCGCATGCCGCCGGAGATGATCATCAGGGAACACGGCCTGACTCCGGACGGCGCGCTGGAACTCGCCATCCGGGTACTCACGGAGGTGCGCCGCCGCGTGGAAGACGCGGCAACCAAATCCGGGGAACCTCTAACGCAGATCACACAGCCCTCGTAAGGAGGCCATTCATGAGTTTAAACGCCTATCGCGATGAAGCGGGTTCGTTTCTCAAAGCCATTCACGCCTTGGATGAACCGCTTGAGACGAAAATCAGCATGCTGCAGCAGGAACTAGACATCCTAAGGAATACGCAGCCGGAGGACGGCCAGGCTATCGGCCATCAAGTATATGATCTGCTGTTTCTGCTGATGGAAATCGCTTCTCAGCGCAGCGTCGACCTTGATGCCGAATGGGCTTCCGGCTGGGCTCGTAAAGCAAAGAAGTACCTTTCGCGCGATTGATTCGCAAGCCAACGATAAAGCAATGCTCCCTGACAGGGAACATTGCTTTTTGTTCTTGGAATCATCATGCGTTATTGAGCAACGGTCAGCTCATCTAAAACCGCGATATGGAACACGCACTTGCGGTCGCCGCGGATGACGGCTTTTTCCACCGTGACGCTCACCTTTTTGTTCAGGATCGTTTCGTACGTGTATTGCTGCCAGCCCATCGAGCAGTTGCAGTACACGGGGGAGATGTTCCCGCTGTTCACCAGCATACAGACGCAGTCGCGCTCCGGCGTGGTCACGGTGATCACGTTGGCTTCCCTGTCAAAGGTGATCACCTCGCCGCAGCTGTCGTGCATATGCCGGAAAAAGCCTTCCGGATCGCCGACAAACTGCCTGGCCCAGCCGAGGCTCCTGGCGCAATTGCGGCCCAGCCGGTTGAGGATCGCGGATTGCGCCTCCTCGTCGAGATACTCCCGCAGCAGCTCCCATAACTGCGCCGTCTGTTTTTGCGAAAACTCCAGCCACCACTTGAGGCGGTTCACGTCGTCGGGCAGCGGCTGCGGTTCGATCCTTTTTACAGCGGCTGGGCAGGCGCTGCCGCAGTTTGCGCAGCCATATACATTTAAATCGGCCTCCATGAGAAACCCTCCCTTGCGAGATGGATTTTGGATCATGCGATACGAATGCACCGCTTCACGCGTTCGCTCTACGTATCATGGATAAATCGCAGCGTGCTTTGAATCCGCCGGGGATTCAGTTTGATCTGCCCGAAATCCAATACTTTCATCCATTTCGCTGGAACAGCGGCATTCATTGGTTTTAAGTATAGTTCCGCCTGCCGGGAGAGTCAACCGGTTCCCACATTAGAAAATTCTTACATGGAAGATGGGATTGGTTTTCACATATTCCGTATCAGAATATACTGCTTATCCTCGAATGTTTTATGCAGCCGCTCGGACACGAATTCCCCCGTCCGCACAAACCGGAAACCGCACTTTTCGATCACGCGGCGCGACTGGCCGTTTTCCGTGAAGTGGCAGCAGGTGAGCGCGTCCAAGCCCAGCGTATCGAAGCAATACGCAATCACCGCGCCGACCGCCTCCGGCATCAGCCCCTGCCCCCAGTAATCCTTGGACAGCACATAGCCGATTTCCTTCACGCGGTACTGCCGGTACGCCTCCGCCTCGTTCGCCCAGGAGGGGTGCAGCCCGAGCGTGCCGATCACCTTTTGATCGGCTTTGTGGACAAGTGCAAGCACTTCCTTCCCTTCCATCATGGAGCGGAGGATCGCTTTGGATTCGTCCGTCGATTCGTGATGCTTCCAGCCCGCCATCTCGCCCACGCCCGGCACGGACGCGTAGGCATAAAAGTCCTGCGCATCGGCCAGCGTAAGCGGCCGCAAAATCAGCCTGCCCGTGGTGATCGTGACGCCCGAGACGTCGATTAGCACATCCATGCAATCCACTCCTTCGCCCTGTGGTATTCCGGCAAACGCCTTGCACGATATGGTACACATTTTGATCCGTTTGTCAAGCACAGGCTTGGTTTCGCCGCCGGGGTGCAACAAGGGAAAGGGCTGTGCCGCGCTCGTTCCACTATATCTAGCGATTGATTTTACGAACACTTGTTTGTATAATTAGATAGAACATTTGTTCGCTATTTGTTATTCTGCGCTCTGCGGGCGGGAGGATGGTTTGGATGAGCCGCGTCGTGCTGCATGCCGATCTGAACAACTTTTATGCGTCCGTGGCGTGCCTGGAGCGCCCCGAGCTTCGGGAGGTTCCCGTCGCCGTCTGCGGCGATCCGCAGCTTCGCCACGGCATCGTGCTGGCCAAAAACATGGTGGCCAAGCGCCAGGGCGTGATCACGGGGCAGGCGATCTGGCAGGCGAAGCAGAGCTGCCCGAACCTCCAGGCCATCAACCCGGATTTTGACACGGTGCTCAAGTACAGCCAGACCGTGCGGGGCATTTTTTCCCGCTACACCAACCGCGTGCAGCCCTTCGGCGTGGACGAGGCGTGGCTGGACGTGAGCGGCCCCGCCGTGCAGATTGCCGACGGATTTCGCACCGCCAACCACCTGCGCCACGCCGTGCGCGAGGAAACGGGCCTCACCGTGAGCGTGGGCGTGGGCGACAACCGCATCTTCGCCAAGCTCGGCAGCGATTTGAAAAAACCCGACGGCGTGGCCGTGGTGTGCGCGGAAAACCGCGCTTCGGTGCTCGACCCGCTGCCCGTGAACGAGCTTTTGTTCATCGGTCGCGCCACCTCTCAAAAGCTCCACAACATCGGCATCTATACCATCGGGCAGCTGGCGGCGGTCAATCCGTCCGCGCTCAAGGCGGTGTTCGGCAAAACCGGGCTGATGCTCTCGGGCTTTGCCCGGGGGGACGACGCCGCCTCCGTGATCGCCGAGGATACGCCCGTGAAGATGAAGAGCGTGGGCAACTCCATCACCACCGCGCACGATATCCTCACCCTTTACGACGTGCGCATCACGCTCTACGGCCTGTGCGAGAGCGTGGCCTCGCGCATGCGCAAGCATCAGGTGACCGGCCGCGTGGTGCAGGTTTCCATCCGCAACGCCAAAACTCTGGACTGGTTCCAGCGCCAGCAGACGCTCTCCTTCCATACCGACTGCAGCTTCGACCTGTTCGAGGCCGCCTACGGCCTGGTATGCGAGAACTGGCGGGAGGGCACGCCCCTGCGCTCGCTGGGCGTGAGCGTCAGCCATCTCTCCCCCGCCGGGAAGCTCATCCAGCTTTCTTTCCTGCCCGAGGATTCCGCGCGCCAGAAACGCCAAATTCTCGAATACACCATCGACGATATCCGCAGGAAATACGGATACTTCGCCATTCAGCGCGCCATCATGCACTACGACCGCGCGCTGGGCCGCATCAACCCCGAGGATGAGCACCTGATCCACCCCGAGCCGTATTTCAAGTGACGCGCGGCGGTTGAAACCGCCGATGCAAACCTGCTATAATACGGGAAACGGGGTTTTGGAGGCGAATGCATGAAACGGGTGATTGCGGCGGTGCTGGCGTTCGCGCTGCTTTGCGGCGCGGCGTCCGCGTCCGCGCAGCTCAGGCGCAGCCTGGAACTGAACGCTGCGTTTTCAATGCTCGAGGAGGGCAACCCCTTCCTCGCGCGCTACAACGAGATTACGGGCGCGGCGGTCCAGGCGCGGTACCCGCTGGGCCTGCCCTACATGTTCGGCGGCAAGGACGCGGAAAAGCTGATGACCGTATGGTACGCCACGGAGACCACGAAGAACTTCATTCAGGGCAAGAAATACCTCTACGGTTTCGATTGCTCCGGCTTCACCAACTGGATCAACTTCGAGGCCGGCAAGCCGCAGCACGATTCGCTGGACCAGATGATCGAAAACCGCGGCCTGTACCGCCAAAACCAGCTTGACGTGCAGGGTATTCCATTCGACGCGCTGTATCAGGCGCTCGAAGCCGGCGATTTTCTGGTGGCAAGCGCCGACGGGCGGCACATCATGATGTACGTCGGCACGCTTTCAGATTTCGGCTATACCGCTGAGGATGCGCCGGAATTAAAATCTTATCTCACCTGCCCGCTGGTGGTGCACTGCGGCCTGTGCCCGCCCTATCGCGACCGCTACGCCGCCTATATCGCGGCAAACGGCCTGGACTGCAACACCACCGACGGCGGCGTTGCGGTCGCCATCGTCGGCATGCCGGCAACCGACGCGCCGCATACTCTGTACCAGGATCATTACGACCACTATTACTTCGATCTGGACGGCTATATGCTGCGCGTCTACGATATTTTCGATACGACCGCGTACGTCTGGTTTCGGATGTAGGGGCGATAGAGACGATGGAGCTTTGCCCCCAATCCCCCGGTAAAGGGCGGTGCTCTTTACAATCCCTCCATCGGCCGCGCCTTGCGCGGTCAGGCGTGCGTATTCGGCAATCAAAAGAAGGAGCCTTGTGGCTCCTTCTTTTGATCGTTGATAAACCATGTTTAGCAATGAGATGACAGCTTGTTCAGAAAGTCCCGGATGCTAGAAGCCAAACGAGGCAAGGGCTGAGCTTACTCCCCTGTAAGTGATGCCCCTGCCGATGTGCAGGCGACAACGCAGCCGGAGCTTTATCAACAAGATGAGAAGGAGCCTTGCGGCTCCTTCTTTGGATGTGACTTTTTCAGCAGGCTGATTCGTTATTCCACGTCCTGCAGGGCGTCGTATCCCTCTTCGCCGGTGCGGACTTTGATCACGTTCTCCACATCGTAGATGAAAATCTTGCCGTCGCCGATGTGGCCGGTGTACAGGGCGTTCTTCGCCGCTTCGATCACGGTGCGGACGGGGATCTTGCAGACCACGAGCTCGACCTGAATCTTGGGCAGGAGGCTGGTTTCCATCTCAACGCCGCGGTAGTACTCAGGCCGCCCCTTTTGCATGCCGCATCCCAGAACCTGGGTGACCGTCATGCCTGTGACGCCGATGCCGTCCATCGCGGCTTTGAGCGCTTCGAACTTTGACTGCTTGGTGATGATCACGATATTGGTCATCTTTTTGCCGTCGGCGACCGTATCGTCGTACGCCGCTTTCACCTTGGAAACCATCACGGGGATAGCCTTCTCCACGGATACGGCTTCCCTGGGCAGCTCCACTTCTTCGCCCAGGGGGATTTCACCCTGGCTCATGGGAAGCATGAAATCGGCATATGCGCTGGCCAGGCCGTGCTCTTCGATATCCAGGCCGCGGATTTCTTCCGCGGCCGGCACGCGCAGGCCGACCGTGTGCTTGATGGCAAAGAATACGATGGTCATGGTCACGGCAACCCAAGCCGTGACCGCCGCAACGCCCATGGCCTGCACGCCTAGCAGGTGCCAGCCGCCGCCGTAGGCAAGGCCGCCGTCCACCGCGAACACACCGACCAGCAAGGTGCCCAGCGCGCCGTTGACGCCGTGAACGGCAACCGCGCCGACCGGATCGTCGATCTTAAGAACCTTGTCAAGCAGTTCCACGCCGAGCACAACGGCGAAACCGGCGATGAGGCCGATAAAGAACGCGCCGAAGGGATTGACGGCCGCACAGCCCGCGGTAATGGCAACCAGGCCGGCAAGCGCGCCGTTCAGGGTCATGGATACGTCGGGCTTTTTATAGCGGAACCAGGTGAAGATCATCGTGGTGCAGGCAGCCGTCGCGCCAGCAAGGTTCGTGTTCATAAAGATGTTGCCGATATGGATGGTGGAAGCGCCGTTTACACCGACAGCGGCAAGCTCGGAGCCGGGGTTGAACCCGAACCAGCCAAACCACAGGATGAACACGCCCAGCGCGCCC
>JBDRTL010000236.1:0-5138 GCA_043824045.1 Bacillota bacterium | reverse complement strand
AACGCCGGGATTCCCGAGCTTATTCAAGGCCGTACAGTGTTTCAAACGAATCCGGACGCGTTTGCGCAGGATATGCTTTCGGCCGTCGCGCTGGGCGCGCACGCCGTAGGCGGCTGCTGCGGCACCACGGACGCGCACATCCGGGCGCTGGTGAAAGCCGCGGCGCTTTTGCCCTACGCGCCGCCCGCCGCCGGGAAGAAAGACGGGCTTTCGCCCTGCGCCGTGTCGGGCCACAGCCGGACTGTGGTCATCGGCGCTAAGCCCGTGATCATCGGCGAGCGCCTGAATCCCACCGGCAAGCCGCCGATGAAGCAGGCGCTGCGCGAGGGCAATATGGACTTTATCAAACAGGAGGCCGCCGCGCAGATGAGCGCGGGCGCGGATATCCTCGACGTGAACGTCGGCCTGCCGGAGCTTGACGAGGCCGCCATGCTCAAAACCGTGACCGAAGCCGTGCAGACCGTGATCGCCGCGCCCCTGCAGCTGGACACCGCGTCCCCCGCCGCGCTTAAATCCGCGCTGCGCGCCTATATCGGCAAGCCGGTGATCAACAGCGTGTCGGGCAAGCAGGCCGTGATGGACGCGGTGTTTCCCCTCGCCAAACAATACGGCGCGGCGCTGGTGGCGCTGTGCCTGGATGAAAACGGCATCCCCGGGACCGCTGACGGGCGCATCGCGGTCGCTGAAAAAATCATCAAAGAGGCTGAAAAATACGGCGTGGAGAAAAGCGATCTGCTGTTTGACGCGCTCACCATGGCCGCCGCCGCCGATCCCGCCGCGCCTGCGGTGACGCTGGAAACTGTGAAACGGCTGCACGGCGAACTGCGGGTGAAAACCGTGCTCGGCGTGAGCAACGTGAGCTTCGGGCTGCCCAACCGCAGCCTGATCACCGCGGCATTCGCCTCCATGGCGCTGCAAAACGGGCTTTCCGCCGCGATCTTAAACCCGCTTGATCCGCAGGTGCTCGCCTCCTTCCACGCCGCGCGCGCGACGCTTGGGCACGATGAGGGATTTGCGGAGTTCATCGAAAAGTACGCCGCGGTCACGATGCAAACGGTGAATCATCCATCGGCGGCAGGAGACGGGGGCCGCGGGGGCGAAACCAACTCCCTGCGGGATACCGTGATCGCGGGGCTTGAAACCCCGGCGGCAGCCGCCGCGTCCGCGCTGATCGCTGGCGGGGTGCAGCCGCTCACCGTTATCGAGGATTACGTCATCCCCGCGCTTACCGAGGTCGGCGTGCGCTACGAAAGCGGGATGATCTTCCTGCCGCAGCTCATGCAGTCCGCCGCCGCCGCCAAGAGCGCCATCGCCGAGGCGACCGCGCACATGCCGCCCGCCCAGCCGCGGGCCGACAGGACCATCGTGCTTGCCACCGTCTACGGCGACGTGCACGATATCGGCAAGAACATCGTCGCCACCATGCTCCAAAGCTACGGCTTTCATATCGTCGATCTTGGCAGGGATGTGCCGCCCGAGGCTGTCCTTGCCGCGCTGCGGCAGACCGGCGCGAAACTTTTGGGCCTTTCCGCGCTCATGACCACCACCGTGCCCTCCATGCGCGATACCATCGCCCTCGTGCGGCGCGAGCTTCCCGCGCCCGTTACCATCATGGTTGGCGGCGCCGTGCTCACCCCCGCCCTCGCCCAGGAAATCGGCGCGGACTTCTACGCCGCAGACGCCATGGCGTCGGTCAGGATCGCCAAGGAAGTTTTGGGACGTTAAGATATGGGGCAACGAAGGCAAGCGTGTGCCCTGTGTGCACAGCCGCGAAGCGGCTAGCGAGCCGGAGTTGGGAGGTTTCACACAGCAGGCAAGCGATAGTGCGGCCCGCGACAATGAAACCGAGTGGATATAGCCCCTATAAGCAGAAGTTATTTCGTGAGTTGAAAGGGGACTTGCTATGGATATCCTTTCTTTTTTGAAGGAGAGCACGGCGCGGTTCGGGCCGGTGGGGTACGAGCAGCGGATGGCGGAGTGGCTCAAAGAGAAGTTCGCGCCGCTGTGCAATACGGTGCGCATCGACGCGTTATCCAACGTGATCGCGGTGAAAAAACCCACGGCGCCGTCCAAGGGTAAAGCGCCGCGCATCCTGTTTTGCGCGCACATGGACGAGATCGCGCTTTTGGTCACTGAAATTTTGGACGACGGCTCCCTGCGCCTGCGCGGCATGGGCGGCGTGGACCCGAAGATCCTGCCCGCGGCCACCGTTACGGTGCACACGGAAACGGGGGAGCTTTTCGGCGTGATCGGCGCGAAACCGCCGCACCTGTTGACCGAGGAAGACCGCAAGCAGAGCGTGAAGTTTGAGGATCTGTACGTCGATCTGGGAATGGATGCCAACACCGTGAAGGCGAAGGTGAACGTCGGGGACATGGTCACGATGCACGGGGACATGATCGAGCTTTTGAACGGCCGCGCCGCGGGCAAAACCATGGACGACCGCGCCTGCGTCGCCGTGATGCTGGACGCCGCCGAACGTTTGCAAAAGTTGAGCCACGCGGCGGAGATCGTGTTCTGCTGCTCGGCGCAGGAGGAGGTCGGCGGCAACGGCGCGCGCGTCGGCGCGTATTCCGTCGATCCGGACATCGGCTTTGTGTTGGACGTGACCTTCGCCAATTACCCGGGCGCCAAGCCGGCCACCACCGTGCCGCCGGACGCGCCCGCGCCCGTATGCGGCCCGTTCATCCAGCACAAGCTGTTTGCCAAACTCAAAGACGTGGCGAAGAATAACAATATCAAGATCAATCCGGAGCTTTCGTCCCGCGGCACGGGCACCGATACCGACGACATCCAGATCGCCCGCGACGGCGTGCCGTGCGTGATGGTCGGGCTGCCGATATCCTACATGCACACCACCGTGGAGCTGGTGGATGTAAACGCCGTCCGTGAGTGCGGGCGGCTGGCGGCGCTGTTTGCCGCGGAGCTGGAAGAAGGGTGGGATACGGATTTATGGACCTGAAAACCCTTTGTGAACTGCAGGGCCTGAGCGGGCGGGAAGACGCCGTTCGCAAGGCCGTGAAGGAAATCTGCGAAGAAACGCTCGGGCGCGGCGCCGTGACGCTGGACGGAACGGGCAGCGTGATTGCCGTGCGCAAGGCAAAGAACGCCGCCCTGCCGCGCGTGATGCTCGCCGCGCATATGGACGAGGTCGGCCTCATCGTCGTCTCGGCTTCGGATGACGGGCTTTTAAGCTTCCAGAGCATCGGCGGGGTGGACGCGCGTGTGCTGCTGTCCAAGCGCGTGAAGGTCGGCTACGGCGAAAGCGCCATCTCCGGTGTGATCGGCTGTATACCCATCCACCTGCAATCGGCGGAGGATTTTAAGTCCCCGCTGGCGATTGACAAGCTGACCATCGACATCGGCGCCAAGGACAAGGCCGAAGCCGAGGGCAAGGCGCCCATGGGCACGCACGTCACGTTCGACACGCCCTATACCCCGTTTGGCGACGGGTTTGTGTGCGCCAGGGCGCTGGACGACCGCGTGGGCGTGTATAACCTCCTGCGCCTGCTCGATACCCCCTACGACGGCGAGCTGACGTTTGCGTTCACCGCCATGGAAGAGGTCGGGCTGCGCGGCGCGATTGCCGCGGGCTACCGCGTGCAGCCGGATATCGGCATCGTGCTGGAGGGCACCACCGCCAACGATCTGGGCGACACGAAGGACGCGTTCAAGGTCTGCGTTCCGGGCAAAGGCCCGTGCGTATCGTTCATGGATCTCGCGTCCATCGGCGACCGCGGGCTGTTTAAACTGGTGCTCAAGGCGGGCAAGGCGGAGGGCGTGCCCCACCAGATTAAAAAATACGTCGCCGGCGGCAACGACGCGGGCGCCATCCAGCGCGCGGGCGCGGGCGCGAAAACCGTGGTGATCTCCGTGCCCTGCCGCAATATCCACAGCCCGTCTTCGGTTTGCCATCTGGGCGACGTGGACAGCCAGTATAAACTGGTACAGGCAACGCTTGAGCATCTGATGAAAGGATGAACCCGATATGAAAGAATTATTAAAACAGCTGACCGCCGTTTACGGCCCCAGCGGATGCGAACATTCCGTGGCCGACGTGATCGAATCGCTGGTGAAGGACAAGGTGGACACCGTCCGCCGTGACGCGCTGGGCAATTTGATCTGTGAAAAGAAAGGCACGGGCCTAAAGCGCATCATGTTCGCCGCGCACATGGACCACATCGGCCTGATCGTCACCCACGCGGAGAAGGAAGGATATCTGCGCGTGAGCAACGTGGGCGGCATCAGCGTGAACAACAGCCGCGCGCGCCGCGTGAAGTTTCAAAACGGCGTGGAGGGCGTGCTGTACGAGCAAGCCTTAAAGGAAAACGAGAAGAGCACGCTTTCGACCCTGTATATCGACATCGGCGCGAAGGACGATGCCGAGGCTTTGTCCATGGTCGAGATCGGCGACACCGCGGTGTACGCCGAGCCCGCGTTTTCCGTCGGCCCGCACCGCATGGCCTCCCCCGCGATGGACGACCGCTCCGCCTGCGCGCTCTTGATCGACCTGCTTAAGCATCTGCCCAAACAACACCATACGATCGTGGCGGTGTTCACAACGCAGGAGGAGGTCGGTGTGCGCGGCGCGACGGTATCCGCCTACTCCGTGCAGCCGGACGAGGGCATCGCGCTGGACGTGACGGTGGCCGGAGATATCCCGGAGTTGAAACTCAACGCGGTAAAGCTGGGCGAAGGCCCGGCCGTGAAGATCAAGGACGCGCGCAGCATCTCCCACCCCGACGTCGTCCGGCGCATGATCGAGGCCGCGAAGGCCGCGAAAGTTCCCTGCCAGCGCGAGGTGCTGCCCTACGGCGGCACGGACGCGGGCGCGATGCAGCTTTCCCGCGGCGGCATGCCGGTGGGGACGCTCTCCATCCCCTGCCGCTACGTGCACTCGGCCTGCGAGATGATCGACCTGCGCGACATGGAAAACGCGGCAAAGCTCCTCCGGGAGTACGTAAAGGCGTAAACTCTGTGCTTCCGTTTCCCGCCGCTCCCGCGCCATCCATTCGCAAAGCGCGGGGGCGGCTTTTTCCGTGCATGCCGGGCCCGATGCCGGAGATGAGATCATGCGATCTTGCGGCTGCGCTCTCCCTTAACGCAGCACGGGAGCTAGCATAAAACCGCCGCCCGCG
>JBDRTL010000235.1:0-4294 GCA_043824045.1 Bacillota bacterium | reverse complement strand
CGCTCCTGTCCAATATCCGGTCCACCACCAACTGGCGGAACTCCGGCGACAGGCTTTTGAAATACGCGCTGAAGCCCGTCACGCGCACGACCAGCTCGGGGTAGAGGCTCGGGTCTTCATGCGCCTTGCGCAGGGTGTCGGCGTCGATGACGTTTAGGTTGATCAGCGTGCCGCCGTTTTGGAAGTGATCTTCAATCAGCGCCATCACGGCTTCCACGCCGCCCTCATCGGCGGTGATGGACGGCTCCATCTCCAACTGCATCGGCGCGGTGTTGCCAAAGCCGGACTGCACCGAGGCGATGGCGGCGGACATGGCGGTCGCCGCGCCGTCCCTGCGGAAGCCGGGGTTGGGGTTCGCGCCGTGGGAGATCGGCCTGCCCGCCTTGCGGCCGTTGGGCGTCGCGCCCACCTGCGCGCCGAAATCCAGCGTGCATGCCCAGGAGAACAGCCCCGGCACCATCGTGTGCCCGTACTTGGGCGTTCGCCTGGCTTTGACGGCCCTGGTAAACATTTGGGACAGCCGCACGGCAAATTCGTCGGCGCGCGTACCGCCTTTGCCGTAGTGGTCGACATTGCACATATACTGCCGCGCGCGCTCGCCGTCCGTGCCGGCCCAGTCGGTTTCCAGAAAATGCATCAGCTCGGCGCAGGTATAGCGTTTCTCGCTTAAAATCCGCTGCTCGATGGCCGCAAAGCTGTCCGCAACGACGGCCAAAGCCGCGCCGTCGATACACCACAGGTACTTCTCCACGCCGCCGTTGGAGGCGTCCAGCCCCAGCTCCACAGGCCCGTAGCTCATCAAATCCAGATGAAGCTCGGGATAGTTGTGGATCTGGTTGTCGTAGTTGAAGGTAAAGCCCGCGGCCAGCGTTTCCACCGCGACGCAGAGGTGCTTTTCATACACGCCGAAAATCTGCTCGATACCCGGTTCCCCATACTGCTCCACGGCGTCCTTGAGCGCGATCTCAAAGACCGCCGCGAAGTTGATTTTCACGCAGTCCATCAGCGAATATTCCCGCCCGGGAATCGCCAGCCAGTGGCAGCCCGAGTTGGTGCGCATGCGCGCGTCCTCAATCGTGACGCCCTCGTTTTTCGCCATGCCCTCCACCAGCGCATCCGTGCCGACAAAGCGCGGATTGCCGCACTTATCGGCAAATTGCATCTCCACCGAGCGGCGCAGCAGCTCGCGGCTGATCCCCTTTCCCACGCAGACGCCAAGGTTGGATGGCAGCTTCAGCCGCCGCGCGGCCTCCAGAATGAGAAACGAAACGGGATTGGTGGTATCGTTGCCCTGCGCGTCGTACCCGCCCAGCTGGATGTAAGCCGTATCCCGGATCAGCTGGCAGGCGAGGATGAACACAGCCTCCTCGTCGGTGAGGATTCCGGCGGCGGTATCGCGCAGGTAGTAGGGAAGCAGCAGCACGTCCAGGCGCCCCAAAGAACCGCTGGAATTGTAGGAACGGCCGCCCATCTGATACCAGAGGATGAACTGGCACGCCTCCAGAAACGTTTCCGGCTTTTTATGCGCTACGCGCATGTTCAAATCGTGCAGGTTTTTCAGGTGCGCGGCGATCTCGGGGTCCGGCTCGGTCTCGCTGAGACGCAGGGCGTGCTCCGCGTTGTGTGTAATCCAGCCCTGAAAGCCTTCGATCATCATGGAAAGCCCGTCGTAGAAGGGTTGCTTGTCCGCGCCGTGCAGCTTGCGGTACTTTTCCACCTTGGCTTTCAATCCGTCCCAGCCCAGATCCAGCCCGATCTGCAGATCCTGGCAGAAGTGCTCCGGGGCGAAGATGCCGGAAACAACCTTGTACTTCTCCTGCATCTCGTGGAGGCAGGAATAATCCAAATCGGGGTTGTTGCCCTTGCGGCAGGCATAGAAGCACACCATGTACGCCCCTGCCAGCGCCGACATCGGATCGATATGCGGCGGATGGTGCAAAAGAAAATTGCGGAAATTGGAGGCGACGCCGACCGGGCCGTAGTACCCGCCGTCTGCATGGTTGGGTTCGGGCGAAAAATCGTTGAAGATCACATCTTTGATCGGCATGCCCGATCCGGAGATGATGGAAACGACCTTGCGCAAGGGCTCGGGCGGCAGGATCAGGGCCGTGTCGTCAAAGTCCATATAACCGACGGCTTTTTGCTTTTCCAGTGTGTTTTTGTGTTTTTCGCGGATCAGGTGGCGGAGACGTTCGTCAAGGGATGGCATACTCATACGGATTCCTCATTTCATCGAAATGTGCAGGGCAGGTTGGTACGCGCGGCCATACGGGCCGCCAGTTCGGTCATCCGGCCGCGGCCCGGCGGGACAGCGGAGAATGCGCCGCGCGCTTCATTGAGGCCGATCGCCTTGGCGCCGCCCAGCGGGTGGTAGCCCAGCAGCAGCACGCTTTCCACCCTCGGGTTTTTTACGATCAGCTCCGCGACGCCCGCCTGCGTTTCCTCGTCGTCGTTCAAACCGGGGATGACGGGGACGCGTACCTGCACGGGCGTCTGCTCCCGCCCCAGCAGCAGGAAATTGCGCTTGATCTGCTGGAAATCCCGGCCCGTCAGGCGGCGGTGCGCCGCGTCGTCGAAGTGCTTAAGATCAAAAAGTACGAGGGCGGCCTCGCGGCAGAGCGGGAGGAAGATTTCGCTTTCCGCGTAGCCGCAGGTATCCAGCGCCGCCCGGATGTGCCGCTCGCGCAGCGCACGGATGAGGGTAAGCGCAAACGCTGGCTGCGCTGCCGGCTCCCCGCCCGACAGCGTAACGCCCCCGCCGGTGCGCTCGTACATCCCCTTGTCGGGCAGCACCTCTTTGAGCACCTCGTCGATCGTCATTTCCCTGCCGAGCGCCTGCAGCGCGCCGGTGGGGCATTCCCGCACGCAGGCAAAGCAGCGCGCGCAGCGGGCGGCGTCGTAGCGCAAACCGTTTTCGGCGGTTGTCAGCGCGCCGTTGGGGCAGGCCGCGGCGCAGCTGCCGCAGGATACGCAGAGCTTTTGGTCCTGCGATACCGTTGGCTGGAACGTAAAGGTTTCGGGGTTGTGGCACCACCGGCAGCGCAGCGGGCAGCCTTTGAAAAACACCGTGGAGCGCACACCCGGCCCGTCGTGCAGGGAAAAGCGCTGGATGTTGACGATCACGCCCGTGTGCGCGTTCACCGCGGCGACTTGATCTCCCATCGCGCCGCCTCCTCCAGCTCCGCTTTCAACTCGTCAAAATGCTTTTCCAACGTGTCGCCGACGATGCTCACGGTCGGGATGACATATTCTTTCATCTTCCCGTTGGCCGTGGATGAATACCACGCCTGCTCGTGGATGCCACCGCTGCCGCCCGGCGCGGGGCAGGCCAGGTACCAGCTCTGCCGCGTATAGCGAAGCATCACGTTTTCAAGCCCCAGCGGCTGCATGAAGGTTGCGAACAGCCCAAACTCGTTCCAGAGCAGGTCGTAGCCGTCCTCACCCATCAAGAGCGCGCCGGGAAATTTCTTGTGCACGCCCTCCGCCCAGGCCTTCATGCCCTCGTAGGGCGAATAGTCCGGGCTGTTTTCCCAGCGGATCGCGCCGTCCAGAAAAACGCCGTCGAAGCCGTAGGTTTCCAAAATCTCGTTGGTTATCTCCACCATCTTTTGGTTGAAGCCAGGGTGCCCGAAGTTTACGATCCAGCCCATTTTTTCGTATAGCAGGTCGCCGTTCCAGTCCACCCAGTTCTGGATTTTCGGGTCGCCCTCGGGCGACTGCATCCGCGCGTCCATCAACCCGTGCCTGCGCAGGAAATCCTCGTCCGCCAGATTCGGCCCGTCGAGCATCGGGATAACGTGCGCGCCCAGATCGTGCGCGGTCTGCACCAGCGCTTTCAGCCCGGCCGCGCCGCCCAGTTCCTCGCAGGCGCGCATCTCGGGGGCATGGCGGTAATACGGGCCTTCCCACGCGGGCAGAAACGCCAGCACTTGTTTGCCGGGGAGGATCGTGCAAACCCGTTTGAGCGCTTCCGCCTGCTGCGCGTAGGTCATGTACACGTGTCCCGTCCAGTGGACGCCGTGGAGGTTTACGACCGCCTTCAAGCCCTTCACCCATTGGCGCTCGGGGTGCCGCCCGAACGGCTTCATGCCGAAATGGGTCTCCAGATCGGAAATGCGGCGCGCGACCGCCTCCGCGCGCGGAATGCCGCGCCCGATCTCCCACAGCGGAAGCTCCAGCCGCTTCGTATGCACGCGCGCGTCCTCCATGTGGGAAAGCACAAGCACGGGCTCTTTCAATATATGGTCGTAATGCGCGGCAAAGCGCTTCAGGCGCACTTTGGTATCCCGCGAGA
>JBDRTL010000234.1:0-5971 GCA_043824045.1 Bacillota bacterium | reverse complement strand
CACTCGGTGCAGTATACGGCGGTCGCGGAAAGCTTCGCGCCGCACTTTGCGCAGGTTTTTCCCGCCGGGGTCTGCGCCGTGCCGCAGTGGGGGCAGAACTTGCTGCCCTGCGGAAGCGGCTGCCCGCAGTTGACGCAGGGTACGGTGGCTGCCTGCGGCTGGGTATTGGCGTTCATGCTCTGCGCAAACATCTGCCCCATCGCCGCACCCGCGCCCATTCCGACGCCCATGCCGGCCATTCCCCCGCCGCTTTCGTTATTGGCGGCTTCGCGCATGGCCTCCGCGGCCTGGTACTTTGCGTATTGGTTCAAATCACCCGCGACGCCCATGGAGGTGCGCTTGTCAATGGTCTTTTCCACTTCTTCGGGCAGGCTGATGTTCTCGATCACGAAGCTGGTCAGCGTCAGGCCCAGCGCCTCCACCTGCGGATTGAGCGCTTTTTGCACAAACGCGCTCAACTCCTGATAGTTGGCGGCCATGTCCAGCGCCGGAATCTTGCTCTCGGCAATCGCGTCGCTCAGGCCCGAGATCAGCGTGCGTTTGATCTGGCCTTCCACGTCCTCTACGGTAAACATGCCGTTGGTGCCGAAGACCTCTTTTAAGAACACCTCTGGATCCTTCACGCGGAACGCGAACACGCCGAACGCGCGGACGCGGATCATGCCGAATTCTTTGTCCCGCATCATCACGGGATTTCTCGTGCCCCATTTGCGGTCGAGGAACTGCTTGGTACTGACGAAATAGACGTCCGACTTGAACGGGGATTTGAAGCCGAATTTCCATGCCTTCAGCGCGGTCATGATGGGCATGTTCTGCGTGGTCAGCTCGTACCGGCCGGGCTGGAAGATATCGGCCAGCTGTCCCTCGTTTACGAATACGGCAAGCTGACTTTCGCGCACGGTCAGCTGCGCGCCCATCATGATCTCCTTGCCGTCCATGTCGTAGCGGTGGACCATCGTGTTCTGGGTGCTGTCCTTCCATTCGATGACGTCAATAAACTGACTTGTTACGATCTTTTTGAAGAACCCCATGTGCATTCCCTCCTATTGTTTATCACACCATATGCAATCCGCGGCGAAATCGACCAACCCGTTCATAACTCTGATCTCGGTCAGGCTCATGGTTAACCCCAGATAATGCTGTATACGCTCAATTGTCTCTTCGATATAGGCACGCGCCATGGTATCGGTCGCGTTGCTCTCCGGGCTGTCCCGCCGCGGGCTGAACACGATGCGGACCTCTTCGGGCGATACGACGGCGATATGGATGTTCATCTGCTCGTATACTTCCCCAAAGAAATTCCGAAGCGCGATCGCAAGCCGCTCGCTGCCGTAATGCCAGCGCTCGGTGATAAACATATCCCCTTGCGGAATGCTGATTCTTGCGAATATGCAGGTTTTTTCGGGATCGTCCAGGCAGCGGTACAAACGCTGCTGCTTCAATATCTCTATTTTGTCGGGCGCCAGACGGGACAGCAGATATTTCATCCACCGCTCGCGCGCCGCCTTAAAATTGCCGATCTCGTTATAATCGTCGTTCGAATCGTCGGAATGAATCTGGTTTAAAAGCAGTTCAACCTCCCGGATAACGGAAAGCTGCTCTTCCCGGTCGTCCGCCACCTTGAAAATCGGGATATGCGGTTGGTTTTTATCCATCCATTGCTCCAGATCCGCAAATCCTTCGTCAATCCCGATGGCGTCTATATGGTGTTTGCCCATGCATTCGAGCGCATCCTCAAACGTCTTTCGCACCCGCGGCGGCTTAAACCCCATTGTTTCCCAGCCGTCCGTTCCGGTAAAATTCTTCTCTATCGTCGGTGACTTCGTTACAATCAGGAGCCTATACACAATGCCAACCTCCAATAGTTCATAGGATAGTTCCCATTATACTCAATATTTACGAATTTTTCAATCCAAACGCGAATTCCATGCCGAAGGGCAGCCAAACGCGGCGCGCCAATCCGCTTGTTCCTTGCAAGATTGGGCGATTCTGTTATAATAACTTGGCGCATGAAGCGCAAACAGAAAGGGTATACGGTATGAAGAATCCTACGTTTATCATGACCATGAACAATGACGATATCATGACGGGAGAACTCTATCCGGACATCGCGCCCGAGGCCGTGGGCAGCTTTATCGCTTTGGCCAACAGCGGCTTCTACGACGGGCTGACGTTTCACCGCTGCATTCCCGGATTTATGATTCAGGGCGGCTGCCCGCAGGGCATGGGTACGGGCGGCCCCGGCTATTCCATCAAGGGAGAGTTTTCGCAAAACGGCGTTCAAAATCCCGTCAGGCACACCTGCGGCGTGCTCAGCATGGCGCGCAGTATGATGAAGGACAGCGCGGGATCGCAGTTTTTTATCATGACGAGCGACAGCCCGCATCTGGACGGCGCATACGCGGCGTTCGGCAAGGTGCTGGGCGGCATGGACGCGGCGGAGCGCATCGTGCAGACGCGCACGGACGCGCACGACAGGCCGCTGACCCCGCAGGTCATCGCCACCGTCCGCGTCGAAACAGCCGGGTTTGAATTCCCGTTTCAAAAACTCTAGACTTCCGCATTTCGAAAGGAGCAGCACTTGAATATCAAACGTGAGCTTCGTGTGCTGGAATTTGACAAGATCAGAGAAAAGCTCGCCGCTTTTTGCGTTACGCCGCGCGGCGCCGCGCTTTGTTTACAGCTGCTGCCCGAATCTGATTTTGATCAGGTAACGCATGCGCTCCATGAAACACAGGAAGCCGTCAGGGTGCTTGAGCACACCGGCGGCAACCCTTTACACTCGTTTGACGATGTAACTGAGGAGTTGCAGCTTGCCAAAAAAGGCGCGATGCTCTCCCCCCGCTCGCTTCTAAACGTCGCGGGCTGCATGTCGTCCGCCCGGGCGGCAAGGGCACTTCTGTTCAAAGACGATCAGCGCACGCCCATCCTCTCTTCCCTGGCGTCTCTCATCACCGTGAACCAGACGCTCGAACAGGAGATCACCGACGCGATCCTTGGCGACGAGGAGATCGCGGACCGCGCGTCGCCGGAGCTTGCGCAAATCCGCAGGAAGATGCGCGTCGCCGGCGACCGCATCCGCGAAAAGCTCAACGGCATCGCGCACGGTTCCGGCTATGCCAAATATCTGCAGGAATCGATCATCACCATGCGCAACGGCCGTTACTGCGTGCCGGTGAAGGCCGAATACCGCGGCAACGTGCCCGGCCTGGTGCACGACCAGAGTTCCACGGGCGCGACGCTGTTCATCGAGCCGCTGAGCGTGGTGGAGCTCGGCAACGACCTAAAGCAATTGCAGGCGCAGGAGCAAAAGGAAATCGTCCGCATCCTGCAGGCGCTGACGGATCAGGTGGGGTATGTTTCGGATGAGCTGACGAGCAATATCGACCTGCTGGCACGGCTGGACTTCGCGTTCGCCAAAGCGGCGCTGGCCGGCAGCATGTACGCCTCGATGCCCGAGATCAATCAAAACGGTTTTCTGGACATCATCCGCGGCAGGCATCCGCTGCTGGACCCTAAAACGGTGGTCCCCTGCAACATCCATATCGGGAAGGATTTCACCACGCTGATCATCACAGGCCCCAACACCGGCGGCAAGACCGTTACGCTTAAAACTGTCGGCTTGTTCACGCTGATGATGCAGTCCGGCCTGCACGTGCCCGCGGAGGCCGGCACGCGCCTTGCCGTGTTTGACCACGTATACGCCGATATCGGCGACGAGCAGTCCATCGAGCAGTCGCTGTCCACTTTCTCCGGCCATATGAAGAATATCGTCGAGATCGTCAATCAGGTGGAAGAAAACGATCTGGCGCTGTTTGACGAGCTTGGCGCGGGCACCGATCCCACCGAAGGCGCGGCGCTGGCGCAGACGGTGCTTTTGTACCTGCTGAAACGCTCCATCCGCACGCTCGCGACCACGCATTACAGCGAGTTGAAGGTCTTTGCGATGACCACCGGGGGCGTGGAAAACGCCAGCGTCGAGTTCGATATCGAAACGTTGCGCCCTACCTTTCGCCTGTCCATCGGCATCCCGGGAAAGAGCAACGCCTTTGAAATCAGCCAGAAGCTCGGCCTGCCCATGGAGCTTATCGAGAACGCGAAGGAGCTTCTTTCCAAAAACGACATCCGTTTTGAGGATGTGATCGCAAACGCCGAATACCATCGCGGCGTCGCCGAAAAGGAACGCATGATCGCCGAAAGGACACGGCAGGAAACCGTCAAGCTGCGGGACGAGGCGGAGAAGCTTCGAGATGAGATTGAGGAAAAGAAAAAATTAAACATCCGCAAGGCGAAGGACGACGCCAAGCGTATCCTGGAAAACGCGCGCGCCGAGGCCGAGGCCATCCTCTCCGATCTAAAAAAGATGCGCAGGGACGCCGCCGCGCCCGACGCGGAGGCGATCGCGCTTCGCAAACGCCTCAACGACGGAATCGACAAACTAAGCGAGGATTTGGGCCAGAAGAGCGTTTCGCCGCACCATGCTCCTAAAAGCGTTCGCGTCGGCGAGCATGTGGAGATCGTGCACCTTCATACGAAGGGCACCGTGCTCAGCCTGCCCAACAGCAAGGGCGAGCTTGAAATCCAGGCTGGCATCCTGAAAATGAAGGCGCATATCAGTCAGCTGCGCCTGCTGGAACCCAAGCAGGATAAGCAGACTGTCGTGATGGCAAAAACCGGCGCGCTGACCCGCAACGTGCCTATGGAGATTGACGTGCGAGGTCGCGCGATTGATGAAGCGCTGCCCGAAATCGACCAATACCTCGACGAAGCCATGCTCGCGGGCCTTAACGAGGTGAACATCATCCACGGCAAGGGTACCGGCGTGCTGCGCACCGGCGTGCAGCGCCACCTGAAAAAGCACATGAATGTAAAAAGTTACCGCCTCGGCGTCTATGGTGAAGGAGAAGACGGCGTGACTGTGGTAACCCTCAAATGACGGTTTGAAGGGTAAGGAGGTACCGGGATGGATTCGCAAAGCATTCTCCTGATTGATGATGATCAGAACGTAAGCCACCTTATCCGCTTGTACCTGGAAAAAGAAGGCTATCAGGTATACGAAGCCTTTCGGGGCGACGAAGGTCTGGCGGCGTTTAAGCAGTACGCCCCCTCGCTGGTGCTTTTGGATATCATGCTTCCCGGCATCGACGGCCTGGATGTGCTGCGCGAGATACGCAAGGTCAGCAAAGCGCCGGTGATCATGCTGACGGCCAAAGACGAGACCTTCGATAAGGTGCTGGGGCTGGAACTGGGCGCGGACGACTACATTACCAAGCCCTTTAAGAACAAGGAACTCGTCGCGCGCGTCAAGGCCGTGCTCCGGCGGACACGCGATACCGAAGAAACCAGGGAAGAAAGCGACGTTTTGCAGTTTCCCAAGCTCTCCGTCAGCCTGCTAAGTTACGAGGTCGTCTACGAAGACCAAACGGTGGAAATGCCGCCCAAAGAACTGGAGCTTCTGTATTATCTGGCGTCACACCCGAACATGGTCTTTACCCGCGAACAGCTTTTGCAGCGTGTCTGGGGGTTTGATTTCTACGGCGACAGCCGCACGGTGGACGTGCATGTGAAACGGCTTCGGGAAAAGCTGGCGGACTGCGAGAAATTCGGATGGGAAATCCATACGGTCTGGCGCGTCGGGTATAAGTTCGAGGTCAAGCGGTAACAAATACCAAGGTGAAATCAATGTTTAACGGATTATTTTCTAAACTTTTCCTCATACTGCTGGTCATTATCCTCGTCGTCGTGCTGATCGGCGCCGGGTTTTCGGCCTATACCATCCGCAACAACATGATCGAGAGCCGGATGGAGAACCTGCTGCTGCAGGCGCGCGAGATCGCGCACCTGGTCAGCCAGGAGACCGACGCGAAAGTCAACAAGTATCTGGAGGTGGAATCGACTTTCAACCAGTATCTACATTGGAAGGCCAACCGAGTGCTCAATGATTACGGCGCGTATATCCTGATTCTGGACC
>JBDRTL010000233.1:0-2223 GCA_043824045.1 Bacillota bacterium | reverse complement strand
AGCTTTTGCTGCAAAAGCCCTGAAATCATGGAGCGGTTGCCCGCGGCAAGCTCCCTTCGCATGTCCACCACGGTGACGGCGGGCAGCGGGCGGTTGTTGACGCGGCTGCGCATTTCCACCAGCGTACAGTCTCCACGCTGCGCCTGCGCAAAGCTTAAGATGCTGGGCGTCGCGCTGGATAGAATCAGCGTCGCCCTTTCCCGGTGCGCCCGGCTTTTGGCAACCTTGCGCGCGTCGTAGCGCGGGTGGCGGTCGCTCAAGTAGGACTGCTCGTGTTCCTCGTCGATCACGATCAGACCAAGATTTTCAAGCGGCGCGAAGATCGCGGAGCGCGCGCCGATGACGACGTTGGCGTCCCCCAGACGGATGCGCTGCCACTCGTCCACGCGCTGGCCGTCCGACAGGCGGCTGTGCAGCACGGCGGTGCGGGGGCCGAAACGGTTGCGGAACCATTGCACCATCTGCGGCGTCAACGCGATTTCCGGTACGAGGATGATGGCGGTCCTGCCCATCTGCAGCGCCGTTTCCACCATTGCCAGATAGACTTCCGTTTTCCCGCTTCCCGTTACGCCGTGCAGCAGATACGCGCCCTTGCCCCGCCTGAGATCCGGCAGCATGACTTTAAGCACCTGCTCCTGTTCGTCGGTCAGTACAGGCGCGTCGTTGGGGACGATATCCATGTCCTCATAGGGGCGGCGCATTTCCTGCTGCGCGGTTTTATGCACGTATCCGTCGGCAATCAGCTTTTTCACGGCCTCGCTGGGTGCGGTTACCCACTGCGAAAGCTCGGTCATCGTGCGCGGAACACCGTCTTTGAGCACACGCAATACCATCATCCGCTTCTGCGACTTGCCCTGCGCCCGGATCGCCTGTTCAGCGCCGGCAGAATCGGCGAGCCGGAAATACGCGACTTCCTTGACGCCGGCGCGCCCGGTGCGCATCGCCGCGGGCAGCATCAGCCGGAGCGTTTCCGCCAGCGGGCAATGGTCCTCGTGTGCAAGTTCCTGTGCCAGTTCCATCATGTGCGGCAGGACAGCCGCATACGCGTCCAGCGTTCTGCCGAGCGGTTTGAGCTTATCGGGCGGTACGTCGCAATCCTCGGTGATCTCCGCCACGATACCGTCCACGCTGCGGTGCGCAAGCGTCACACGCACGCGCATGCCGGCCGCAACCGTCATCCCCTCGGGAATCAGGTAGGAAAACGGCTTGGCGACGTTTGAATGAATGACGTCTACGATCACGTGCGCGATCAATCGGTTCACCTCAGCGGAAATAGCGGTTTTTCGGTTTGGGGATGTTGCGTTTTTTGCCTCGCTTGGATTTCCTGCGGAAAATCCTCAAAAGCAGCCAGATGATTCCGATCAGCAGGAAGAACGGCCAGCCGAGCAGGAACAGGCTTTCCACCGAGAACGGCGGGAACGGGTTGGGATCGGCATAGGTTTCGTCCTTGATCTCGGCGATGGACTTGGGCGCGTTCTCGCGGCGGGTAATGGAGCGGGTGGCGTACAGATCATACACCGCCGGTTCCCCGCCGCCGTCGGGATAATAGGTCAGTGTTGCGAAGACTTCGCCGATTTCGATCGGCGCGGCGAAGTTATCGCGCGTGTACTCAATGAGCACGTTCTCGCGCAGGTTTCTGGCCATCGTATCCACTTCTGCCTTCGTGGTCACGATTTCCACGGGGCGCGTGTCCATCCTGGCGCGGATGCCCAGCTGCAAACGCCCGAGGTCGCTGTCCTCCAGCGAATACCCCGAGGTGCCGATGATGGTCGGGTTCATGTTGTACAGCTCCATCGGCGTCACGCTGACAAACTGCGTGAATCCGTATTCCATCAGCTTGACGGAATCGGTCCAGCGCCCGTCCCGCGTAGAATAAAAGACGACCGAAATCAGCTCGACGCCGTTCTTCACCGCCGCGCCCACGTAGCAGTACCCGGCGCGGTTCAAAAACCCGGTTTTAATCCCGATGGCGTATGGATAATAGTACTCGTTGTCCTCCGCGCCGTTGAGCCAGTTGGTATCCGCGCCGACCAGCACGCGGGACCCCTGTATATTGCTGCGCGGCAGGCTGTAGGTATAGGTTTTCGCGATGTCTCGACAGAGTTCGTTTTGCATCGCTTCCCGGGTGATCATCGCCATATCGCGCGCCGTGGTGTAATGGTCGGTATCATCCAGCCCGCTCGGGTTGTTGAAATGCGTATGGGTGCAGCCGATCGTTACGGC
>JBDRTL010000232.1:0-4588 GCA_043824045.1 Bacillota bacterium | reverse complement strand
ACGGCAACAACCGGCTGGGCGGCGACGATTTTGACAGCCGTATCATCGACTGGATTGCCGACAGCTTTAAAAAGGAATACGGCATCGATTTGAAGAAGGACCGCATGGCGCATCAACGCTTGAAGGAAGCCGCCGAGAAGGCGAAGATCGACCTCTCCGGCGTGATGAGCGCGTCCATCAACCTGCCCTTTATCACCAGCGACCAGAACGGCCCCAAGCATTTGGATATGACCCTGACCCGCGCCAAGTTTGACGAACTCACCGCGGACCTGGTGGACAAGACCATCGACCCGATGAACAAGGCTTTGAAGGACGCCGGCCTCACCGCGGACGATATCGACAAGATCATCCTCGTGGGCGGTGCCACCCGTACGCCCTCCGTGCAGGCGGCGGTCAAGAAGATCACCAAGAAAGAGCCCTTCAAGGGTATCAACCCCGACGAGTGCGTTGCCGTGGGCGCGGCCATCCAGGCCGGCGTTCTGGGCGGCGAAGTGAAGGACGTGCTGCTGTTGGACGTCACCCCGCTTTCTCTGGGGCTTGAGACCGAAGGCCACATTTTCACCCGCCTGATCGAGCGCAATACCACCATCCCCACCACGAAGTCGCAGGTTTTCTCCACCGCAGCCGACGGGCAGACCACCGTGGAAATCCACGTGCTGCAGGGCGAACGCCCCATGGCTTTCGATAACAAGACCCTCGGGCGCTTCCAGCTCACCGGCATTCCGGCCTCGCCGCGCGGCGTACCGCAGATCGAAGTCACCTTCTCCATCGACCGCAACGGCATCGTGAACGTGTCCGCCAAGGACAAGGGCACCGGCAACGAGCAGAAGATCACCATCACGGCATCCACCAATTTGACCGAGGAAGAGATCCAGAAGCGCGTGAAGGAAGCCGAACAGTTTGCCGAGGCAGACAAGAAGCGCAAGGAAGAGGTCGAGGTGTTAAACCAGGCGGACAGCCTGATCTACGAAATGGAGAAGCAGCTGCGTGAAAACGGCGATAAGCTCTCCGCGGAAGATAAGGCCACCGTAGAGTCCGAACTCGACGCCTTCAAGAAGGTGAAAGAGACCAACGACATTTTAGAGATCAAGGCGGCCATCGAACCGATGACCCAGAAGGTCTACCAGATTTTCGGCAAGCTCTATCAGCAGCAGGGCGCGCAGGATACGCAGGCCGCGCCCGATATGGAGCAGAGCGGGCCTGTGGAAAATGAGGACGGGACAGTGAACACCGATTTCGACGTCGAATAACGCAATCAATCTTCCAAGTAGCGCCTCGGCAGAACAACAGCGATCGTCCTGCCGGGGCATTTCGCAGAACAACGGAAGCAGGTGAACCATGGCCAAGCGCGACTACTATGAAGTCCTCGGAGTCCCCAGGGACGCATCCGAGGACGACGTCAAAAAAGCATACCGTACGAAGGCGAAGGAATGCCATCCCGATCTGCACCCCAACGATCATAAATCCGAGGAGCGCTTCAAGGAGATCAACGAGGCTAATGAGGTTTTGAGCGACGCGCAGAAGCGCGCCCAGTACGACCGGTTCGGCCACGACGGCCCCAGCATGCAGGGCTTCGGCGGCGGTGCAGGCGGCGGGTTTCAGGGATTTGACGGCTTCGGCGACATCGGCGATATTTTTTCGTCAATCTTCGGCGGCGGCATGGGCGCCCGGGCGGCACGCTCCAGCGGACCGGCGCCCGGCGATGACCTGCGCTACGACATGACCATCACCTTTGAGGAAGCCGCGTTCGGCGCGCAGAAATCCTTTGAGTTTTACCGCAGCGAGAACTGCGAAACCTGCGGCGGCAGCGGCGCAAAGCCCGGCACCACCGCCAAAACCTGCCCCACCTGCAAAGGCGCTGGGCAGGTGCGCACGAGCGGCGGGTTTATGGTAACGGTGCACGCCTGTCCCACCTGTCACGGCGAGGGCAAGATCATATCCGACAAATGCACGGCGTGCCAGGGCTCGGGCCGCGTGCGCAAAAAGCGCACGGCAACCCTCAAGGTACCCGCGGGCATCAACAACGGACAGACTATCGTTCTAAACGGCAACGGGGAGCCCGGCCAGCGCGGTGGCCCCAACGGCGACCTGTATGTGCGTATATCAATCAAGCCGCATCCTGTTTTCAAACGGGACGGGACGACGCTGACGATGGATCTGAACATCAGCATGGTGCAGGCGGCGCTTGGCGCGGACATCGAAGTGCCTACGCTCAAGGAACCCGTGAAGTACCGCATTCCCGAAGGCACGCAGAGCGGAACCGTGTTCCGCCTGAAGGGCTACGGCATCCCCAACCTGCGCGGTTCGGGCAAGGGCGACCTGATGGTGCGCGTGCAGGTGCAAATCCCTAAAAAGCTGAATATCAGGCAAAAGGAGCTGCTTCGTCAGTTTGACGAGACGACGAATAAATAACTGCACAGGCTTTTCATGGGAAAAGCCTTTTCGCTTTTGGAGGAATAGATTATGCAATGGATAGAAACGGTTGTGCATACCACCACCGCGGGCAGCGACCTCGTCAGCGACTTGTTGATGCGATGCGGCGCGCTGGGCACCCAGGTGATGGACCGCAAGGACGTCGCGGCCGCAAACCAGGACAAGAACGCCTGGGAATTGTTCGATGAAACCCTGGTCAACAAGATGCCGGCGGACGTGCTGGTGAAGGGCTGGTTTTCACAGGAGGAGCGCCAGAACCTGAATTCTCTGGATAAGCAGCTTTCGGCGCTCAAGGCGCAGTCCGCGCCCATGCAGATGGGTACGCTCAGCGTGGAGATTTCCACCGTTGCCGACGACGACTGGGCCGAGGGATGGAAACGGTATTACAAGCCGTTTCGCATCGGCAGGCATTTGATCGTCAAGCCGACGTGGGAACCTTACCGGGCCGAAGACGACGACCTTGTGGTGGAGATGGATCCGGGCATGGCATTTGGCACTGGCACGCACGAAACCACGAACATGTGCATGATCCTTTTAGAGAAATATGTAAAGAAAGGCATGCGCGTGATGGATATCGGCACGGGCAGCGGCATTCTTGCGATTACGGCGGCGAAGCTCGGGGCCGAAGAGGTGCTTTGCGTGGATATCGATCCCGACGCCGTAAAGGTTGCCAAAGAGAATATCAAGCGCAACGCCGTGCAGGACACCACGACGGCGGCGCAGGGGGATATGGTGCGCGGCGAGGCGATTCCCTGCGATCTGGCAATCGCCAACATCGTGGCCGGCGCGATCAGCGTGCTGGCGGAACCCATCAAGCGATATCTGCGGGTCGGCGGGTATTTCATCTGCTCGGGAATCATCAGGGAACGCGAACAGGACGTGCTGGATTCGTTTCAACAGGGCGATTATGCCGTCGTCGAACGCCTGACGCAGAACGAGTGGGTGGCGTTTTGCGCCCGGAGAGAGAAATAGCATGCACCGTTGCTGGCTCGACGCTGATTCGCCGCTGACACTCGGGGATACCGCCGCGCTGTCCAGGCAGGAGAGCGACCATGTATTGAAGGCGCTCCGCATGAAACCGGGCGATTCCGTGCATCTGATCGCCGCGGAACGCCTGTACAGCGGGGAAATCGCGTCCGCGGAAGGCGGGAACGTGCTGGTTCGCGCGCTGCGGGAGTTGCCGCCGCCCGAATCGACCGTTCAGGTGACGCTTTGGCAGGGACTTCCCAAATCCGATAAACTCGAATGGATCGTGCAGAAGGCCACGGAACTCGGCGCGTATCAGGTGCTGCCCGTGGAGATGGCGCGGTCCGTTGCGCGGATAACGGAGAAAGACGACAAGAAAAGGGAAAGGCTTTCCCGCATCGCGCTGGAGGCCGCCAAACAGGCGGGCCGCGCGCACGTGCCGCAGATGCTTCCCGCCATGCGGTTCCAGGACGCGCTCAGGGAATTGAGGGGCGCTGCGTATGTGGCGTGGGAGGAAGCGGACGCGCTGCGCCTGTCCGAGGCAATCGCCATCGATCAACCAAAGGAAATCACGCTGATTATAGGCCCAGAGGGCGGAATCTCGGCGGAGGAAATCGAGCGCCTTACGGCTGCGGGCGCAAAGCCCGTGACGCTTGGCAGGCGCATCCTGCGCACGGAAACGGCCGGGATGTGCGCGCTGGCGCTCACGATGGCGGCTCTGGGGGAAATGTGATGGCAAAGACCGTACAATTTTATACCCTGGGCTGCAAGGTGAACCAGTACGACAGCGAAGCAATGCTGGAACAGTTTTTTAAAAACGGATATGCCGCCGCGAAGGGCGGCGCGCCCGCGGACGTCTATGTGGTGAACACCTGCATGGTGACGGGCACGGGCGAGCAGAAGAGCATGCAGGCGGTGCGCCGCTTCCGGCGGCAAAACCCGGACGGCGAGATGATCATCGCCGGCTGCCTGGCGCAAAGCAAAGCCGAAGCCTTACGTGAAACGGGCGCGCGGCTGATCCTCGGCGTGCAGTTCCGCGGCGAGATCGTGAAGCTGTTTGAGCAGGCGGTTGCACAGCATACGCAGACTGTCGCGGTGGAAAGCCTTGAACATGTTGAGTTTGAGCCGCTTAAAATCCGCGGCCATCAGGGGCATACCCGGGCGCTTTTGAAGATACAGGAGGGCTGCG
>JBDRTL010000231.1:0-4915 GCA_043824045.1 Bacillota bacterium | reverse complement strand
GTGCCGTTTTCATAATCGGTGGTGATTTCAAACACCGTCCTGGTGTAGTAACCCAGCCCGCGCACGATGCCGGTATCCACGACGTAGTCAAGCTCCGCCGCGTTTAGAAACGCTTTAAGCGATTCGAAATGCGCCGCGCACGCATCGCACAGGTGATCTAGCATCCGGGGCGCATCATTCAGTACCGCCTGACAGCTTGGCACCTTGCAATCCAAAACGCGCAGTGGATTGATTTCGATACGATCCGCGCAGTCGTCGCACAGATCGCTTTCAATTCCGTGCAGGTACTTCAGAAGCTTTTCCTTGTACGCGGGGCGGCACACCGGGCAGCCGATTGAGTTGATCCGAAGCGTGACATCCGTAATGCCCAGACTCCTGAAAAGGTCCATCGCGAGCCAGATGACCTCGGCGTCCGCGGAGGCTTCCGGCGCGCCGAAACACTCCACGCCGAACTGGTGATGCTCGCGCAGCCTGCCGGATTGCGGCGCTTCATAGCGGAAATGCGGCGAGTACAGGTAATATAGCTTGATCGGCAGCGGCTGGGTGTGCATGCCGGCTTCCAGAAAAGCACGCGCGACGCCCGCCGTGCTTTCGGGTTTCAGGGTGATGGAGCGTTCGCCTTTATCCAAAAAGGTGTACATTTCCTTGCGGACGACGTCGCTGGATTCGCCGACGGAGCGTGTGAAAAGCTCGGTATGTTCAAATACGGGGGTCCGTATTTCCCGATAGCCCGCCAGCCTTGTTTTTGCGCGTATAACGGCCTCCAGCGCCTGCAGCCTGGCGGTTTCGGAGGGGAGAACATCCTTGGTGCCTTTAGGGATCCTCGTCAGCATTGTGTTCACCTCCTGGAAGAGATATGAGATGGATTATACTTGTTTGCAAATGCACCGTCAACTGAGCAGCGAATCTTTCTGCGCAAGGTATTGATCATAGGAGATCAGCACTTCGCGGGGCTTGGAGCCCGCGCTGTGGCTGATGATTCCGCGCTGCGCCATCTCGTCGATCAGGCGGCCGGCGCGCGCGTAGCCGATCTTCATGCGCCGCTGGAGCATGCTGATGCTCGCCTGCCCGTCGGACAGGATCATCTCGATCGCCTCTTCCAGCTTGCCGTCCACGCCGTCGTCCGTTCCGCCGCTGAGCGCGGAAGGGATGGCCATGTCCGCGTTTTCCAGAAGCTCGTGGATGCTGGCGTCGTAATCGGATTCCGAATTCTGCACGATGTAATCCACTACGTTGTGAATCTCCTGATCGCTCACATAGCAGCCCTGCACGCGCAGGGGCGTGCTGCTGCCGGTGGGGTAATACAGCATGTCGCCGCTGCCTAAAAGCTTCTCGGCGCCGTTGCAGTCCAGAATGGTGCGGCTGTCGATGCTGGAGGCGACCGCAAAGGAAATGCGGGATGGGAAATTGGCCTTGATCAGACCCGTGATGACGTTGACCGTCGGGCGCTGCGTGGCGATGATGACGTGTATGCCGGCAGCGCGGGCAAGCTGCGCCAGGCGGATAACGCTGTCTTCCACCTCGCGCTTGCACGCGATCATCAGGTCGGACAGCTCGTCGATTATCACGACGATGCGTGGCAGCGCGGGTTCGTCTCCGGCACGCCTCAAGTTGTACGCGGCGATGTTTCGCACGTCCTTGGACTGCATCTTATGGTAGCGGTCCAGCATCTCCTGCACAACCCAAGCCAGCGCGCCCGCGGCCTTGTGCGGGTCGGTGACGACGGGGATCAGGAGATGGGGGATTTCGTTGTACCCCTGCAGTTCCACCACCTTGGGATCGACGAGGATCATGCGCAGTTCTTCCGGCGTTTTGCGGAACAACAGGCTGTTGATGATCGTGTTGATGCAGACGGACTTGCCGCTTCCGGTCTGGCCCGCGATTAAAAGGTGCGGCATCCTTTCCAGATCGCAGATCACGGGCCTGCCCGCGATATCCTTGCCCAGCGCGATGCACAGCGTGCCCTTTGCGCGCTCCATTTCCGGGCTGGTGAGGACTTCCGCCAGGGAAACGCGCGCGATTTCCATATTGGGCACTTCGATGCCGAACAGATTGGTGCCTGGAATCGGCACCTCGATGCGCACATGGCCGTTGGCGGCCAAATGCAGCGCGATGGTATCGGATATGCTTGAGATCTTCTTCACGTTGACGCCGCTGGACGTAAGCCCGAGCTCGTAGCGCGTTACGGCGGGGCCGTGGGTAACGCGCTGCACGCGGGCGGGAATATCGAAGCTCGCCAGTGTATCCTCGAGCATCCGGATGCTTTCCATGTCCTGCTGCCTGTCGATGGGCGGCGCGAATTGCCTTAAATCCAGCAGTTCCGTCATCGGGTACGGATAGGAGGAGGTCTTCGGCTTTAACTGCTTCTTTTCGGTCTGCGGCTTGCGCTCCGGCAGGATCAACTGCGTATCGTCCAGCCGCTTGCCGGAGGGAGGGAACTCCACGATGTTGTGCTTCCTGGGCGCTTTATACGCGGAATAGCGATCCTGCGGAGGGGGAGCGGGCTTTAATTCTTCTGACGGCGGAAAAGGCTCCGCGCTCCATCCGGGTTCGAGCGCTTCCGGTTCTTCGCCCATCTGGCGCGCAAGCTGCGCCTTGCGCCTGCGGATTTCATCCATGCGGCGCAGCATCTTGCTTGCTTCCGCGGTGGGTTGCATGTCGGGGGCGGGGGCTTCCGGCACGATGGTTTCATCGTACAGCGTCACCGGCGGGCGCTGCGGAGGCGCCTGCCGCACCGGCTGGCGGACGGGCGCGGGAGTTTGCGCATATGCTTCCGGCTCGGGCTGCGGCGAATCCTGTTGCTGGTTTTTGCGCTTAAAGGCGGGCAGCGTCAGGCCGCGCTTGCGGATTTCGGATTCCGCCTGCTGCGCCTGCATCTTCTTCAAATGGGCCTGCTGGCTCTTTTGAAGGGTTTTCTGCTCCTTGTTCTTCTTTGCGTTTTCCCTGAACTGGCGCAGCGAGCCGATAAAATCAAACCGGGAGAAAAACAGCAGGCACAAAAGGCATAAGAGTGACAGAATGATCACGCCGCCGACGGTCCCCACATAATGGGAGAGCGGCCACGCGGTAAGCATGCCGATCACGCCGCCGAAGCTGCCCTGCACGGCGGCAAGCTGATAGCTGGCCGCCAAAACGCTTGTATAGTCGTTCCCGGTATTTAAGGCGAAGAACTCCATCAGCGTCTGGGTAGGCGTTTTGGAGATGATATTGATGATTCCCAGCGCAAACACATAGAACAGGAACAGCAAAACATACGCGCGGACCGACGTTCTGCGGTAGGCCGACAGCAGCACGATCAGCCCGCCCCAGATGATAAAAAGCGGGACGCCCAGACACAGCGACCCTCCAAGCCCCTGCACGATATGCCGAATGGCGAGGAAAACGCTGCCCCTGAGCAGGCTCAAAGCGGAAGCTCCGGCCAGAACGCCCATCGCCATCAGCAGAATGCCGAGGATATTCCGAAACAGGATGGTGTCCGAGCTGTAGTTTTTTGCGCGCGCCCGTTTTCTGATCGCCATACTTCCTCCGTATTACTTCGACAGGCGCACTGCGAACAGCACGTCGTTTGCATCGGCGTAAAGCATCAATTGCCTGCCTGCGACCGGGTAGTAGTCCGCCGTGCCCTCGGGCAAACCGTAATCCGCGGCGAGCGACTCGTCCAGGTATACGGACGGCAACGGTTCCCCGAGGATTGCAAGCCACCTTTCGCGGGTGGTGACGCCGGTCTGGAGCCCGTACAGGTTCATCCGCGTGGCCAGGATTCCCTCTGCGACGGAATGTGCATATTCCTGTGTCAGCGCGTCGGACATCACGAGAACCTGCCGGAACGCGGGAGCCTCAAACTGGAAGTACCGGCCGCCGGGATACTGGTCCGGCATACGGACAAGCCGATACTCCGCGATGAGATCGGGCAGCGAATCGCCCAGCCTGACCGGCAGATAGGGGAGCGCGCCCTGTGCGGCAACGGCTTCGATGGCCTCCCGGATCTGCATGTCGTTATACTCCGGCAGCACCGCGCCGAGGCGGGCGGGAACGCAACCGTCGTCTTTGATGAGAAACTCCTGCAGCTCTCCGTATTGGAACTGCACGGCGCCGCTGTACCCGCTGAGCAGCGCAAATTGTTTGTACGGATACCAAAAAGAAATGCCGTTTTCGTCAAATGTGAAGGAATCGACGGGTAGCGGCGTGACGTCCGCATACTCCAGATAGCCGGTAAGCTCGTCCGTATAGCCGTCCAGCAGCTGCTCCTCCATCCAGGAAACCGCAGCATCAGGATCGGTAAAAAAATCGCTCAGTTGCAGCCTTTCGCCTGTTTGCAGATCATAGGAAAGCGCCGTATAGTGATGCCCGCTTCGGAGATTCTCCATCATCCCCCTGGCGCTGATGACCGTGGAAAATAGAGAATCCTCTAAACAGGCAGTATAGCTCACCTGCAGGCCCGTGCCGCCCTGCTCAAGCGTGCTTAAGGTAAAGATGCGCTGGACGATATTGGCTTGCTCCACAATGGCGTCGTTGATTGCCTGCTGTATCGCGGGGTTTTGCATGCCTTCCAGCTGCGGATACAGGACGAAGTTTTCGCCGATCTCCGTGGCAACTTCGGTGATTTCAATGTTTTTTTCTTCTCCCGCAGAGAGCAATGTGGCCGTCGCGAACGCCGGAGCAGGAAAGAAAAGAGCGCACAGCAAAACAAGCGCCGCGGTGCTTGAAAACTTCCGGATTATTTTGCGCATCATTGCCCGCTCCCTTCCCAAAAAGTATACATTATGGAACGGTTTGTTGCAAGTATGTTACAAAAATGGAAAAGAAAAGGCGTGTAGGTTTACAATACATATTGGACAGCAGGAAAAAAGAGAAGAGAAGGATAAGGCGAAATCAGTTATAGCGGAGTTGCACCACACACTAGCTGAAAGGAGCC
>JBDRTL010000230.1:0-11892 GCA_043824045.1 Bacillota bacterium | reverse complement strand
GCCTGGACGGGTATCGCCTGGCTCTGGCTTCGGCGGGTATTGCACTTGATCCCGCATTGGAGCTGTGGGGCGATTTCACGGAAAGCGGCACAGAGGATGCTGCCGAGCATTTCTTGAAAAGCGGCGTAACAGCTGTGTTTTGCGCCTGCGATGCCACAGCCATTGGGTTGGTGCGTTCTATAAAAGCCAGAGGGAAAAAGGTACCCCGGGATTTTTCGGTGGTGGGGTACGACGATTCCCCTCTATCCGCCGCCGTATCTCCGGCGCTGACGACGGTAGCCCAGGATTTTTACCGGATCGGCCAAGTGGCATGCGGCATGATGCAGGCGCTTTTACAGGGCTTACCGCTGCATTGCGAAACGGTAATGCCCAAGCTTGTGGTGCGGGATTCCACAGGGCCCGCGCCTGATTAAAAAAACGACATCAGGGATGAGATATAATGTTGCGGGGGTCGGCTCATGGATGGCCGATCGATTCGCGATCTCTTCGCGATACCAACGGCGGAACGCCTACGACCAAAATGAGGCGGGATTGGCTTTCGAGTAGCAGGGCTGCCGCCGGTATAAACCTGCCCGCTATTTTGCCTTGTGAATATTAAAAACAATGCCCATAGGGTCCTTTACGCGCAACAGAAAACATATATTGGTTTCGCAAGCGTTGAAAGGGGGCATGGCAAAATATCCGCTGCGGCAACGAACCTTGTTCATCCTTTCATGATAAGGCAATGATAACAGACTTCAAGTATAAACCTTAGTTAAGGATATGCAAGTAAAATACGGGGAATGCCCGCAAGGGTATAGAACAACGAACCTCCGAAGCCGTTCTCCGTATACTTTTCCCGTTGACTGTGCTCAAAATCCCTGTTATAATGACCTTCGCTGGTTATTCGTCCATGGAGAGATGGCCGAGCGGTTGAAGGCGCTGGTCTTGAAAACCAGTGATGCAGCGATGCACCGGGGGTTCGAATCCCTCTCTCTCCGCCAAATCATCCCGGAATACCGCAGCCTTGGCCTTGGAGAAGTACCCAAGTGGCCGAAGGGGCTCCCCTGCTAAGGGAGTAGGGTGCGATAAGCGCCGCGAGGGTTCAACTCCCTCCTTCTCCGCCAAAAGGAAAACGCCCGCCTTATGCGGGCGTTTCAGCCTGTCGAAAAAGCCCAATCTGCGTTGTCAGCTTCGGGCTGTCAAGGGGCATCACTTACAAACGAGTAAGCTCAACCCCTTGCCACCCTCGCTTCCTCGCATCTCAGGCTTTTTGAACAGGCTGGCAGTGTGTCCGCAAAACGATGTTTTTGACACTCTAAAACGCCCGCTTTGTGCGGACGTTTTCCTTTTCATGTATAGGGAGTTGAACCCTAAGAGGGCTTCGAGCGTTCAGAAAACGATAATGTGATATCCCAGCAGCATTCGCAGGCACATGAGCTAACCCCGCTCAAACTTCTTATCAATTCGCCATTAGCAATATATGAAGACCGATCGAATTTCTTCCTGTACGCAGGACGCATGAATGGTGAGCATCAACTCACCATCAGCGCTTAATGAATAGAAATTCTGTTCCAAAGGAAAGCGGAAGGCCTGGGGCTCCCTCCGGCATTCCGCTTGATGCTTGTTTACGCTTTGGGGTACTCGTTGCACAGCAGGCGGTAGGGCGGCTCGTCCTCCTCGATGGTGGGGAAGCGCCCCAGCGGGTTGAGGAAACGGTTGTCGGTGTTATCATCATTGCACATCGACACCTCGCCGATCAGCACTGAGCCGCCGCCTTTGGGGATGGTAAACTCGTGGTAGCAGTAGGGGTAGAGCGTGAGGCTCTCGCCGGGCTTTAAAACCACCTCACTGCCCGCGGGCACGCTGTATCGTCGACCGTCGCGGAAGATGGGCACGTCGGTATCGGCCAGCTTTTCATCCGGCGTAGCGTTATAAAGCGTATAGACGATATCGTTGCCGCCGCGGTTAATGATATCCTCCATCTTATGCCAGTGGAAGTGCATGGGGCTAACCTGCCCCTCGTCGCACATGATGATTTTCTCGGCATAGGTTTTGGTGTACTTTTGATCGCGCACGTTGCCGTTGCGCAGGGTGATCAGCGCCAGGCCCAGGTTTGCGTAATCGCCCATGCCGTAGTCTGTAACATCCCAGCCGAGCATGTTGTCGCGGATTTCATCGTACTCGTGCCCCTTGGTTTGCCACTCCCGGGGCGTAAAGTGCAGGAACGGCGGGATGGCGAAGCGGTACTCCCCAAGCATGGCCTCAAAGCGTTTGATAATGCGGTTTACATCGGATCGTTTCATGGCGGGCTGTCCTTTCTATTCCAGATTTGCGTGGTATTGCCACAGCGACGCAAGGTCAAGCTGCTTGCGCGCGATGATCATCATGGACACGGTATCGCCCAGCAGCAGCAGGCTTTGCTCAAACAGCGAGGTCATGGGCTGCCGGGAGTCGATCTCGTCGGGCAGGTACTGCCTGGTGCGCACGGGAATGCGCACCATGAACGCCGCAATGGCGCTGAGTTCGCTTTGCGGGTTGCTGCCGATGTGCACCACCTTGGCGCCTTTTGCGTGCGCCAGTTTTGCGATACCAAGCGGGAAAAGCGTCGCCCCGCTGCCGCTGCCCACGATCAGCAGATCGGCGGGGGTGATGGCGGGCTCGGTAATCTCGCCCACGATGTGCGCGCGCACCCCTAGGTGCGCCAGCCGCTTTGCAAAGGCTTGCAGCGACAGCAGCACCCGCCCCACGCCCACAAAAAACACCTGCCCGGCGGATAAAATCGCGTCGGTTAGCGCATCCACCGCCTGGGGCTGCACCGCGCCCAGCGACGCGGCCAGCTCGGCCAGCACCTGCGTACGCGCGGCCTCAAACCCGTTTGGTTCAGCCATGGTTTTGCCCTCCCTGCTCGTTTGCAAATCGCACCAGCCGCGCGGCGGAGGCATACAGGTCGCCCTTGTCAAGGCAGGTGCTGCCCGCCACGAATATCTGCGCCGCACCCTGCCCGAAGGCCGCGATGTTTTCCCACGAGATGCGCCCGTCCAGTTCAATGTTCGCAGACAGCCCGCACGAATCGATCAGCGCGCGCAGCTCGCGCACCTTGCGGTCGGCGTAAGACACCTGCGCTTCGCCTTTACTGCCCGCGTAGCCGGGGTTGATCAGCATCAGTTCCACCACATCGCACTTTTCCAGCATATACTCCAGGGCGCACAGAGGGGTGGCGGGTTTCAGGGCCACGCCCGCCCGCCCGCCTGCGGCATGGATTTCGTTCAGCCAATAATCGGTGTGCGGCTCGGTTTCCATATGGAATACGATCTGCTCCACGCCGATATCCAGCAGTTCGCGGATAAAAAACTCGTTGCGCACGGCCATGATGTGGCAATCCAGCGCAAGGTTCGTCGCCTTGCGCAAGGCGCGCACCGCGTCCAGGCCGAGGGGCAGGCTGGGGCTGAAATACCCGTCCAGCAAATCCACATGTAGCATTAGCACACCCGCCGCTTCCAGCGCCTGTACCGAATCGGCAAGGCGCATCATGTCGCACACCGATATCACGGAAGGGGATATCGCGGGGGTTTTGGCAAAGGCTTGCAGTTTCATTCGGCGCCCTCCTTTTCGTAGCGCCGCACCTGCGCGAGGGTGGGCAGTGATTCGATTGCCCCCTTGCGCCGCACGCAAAGCGAGCCGCTGACTGCGCCCATGCGCAGCGCTTCGCGCAGGTTGGCGCGGGTGATGTGCGCCGTTTGCGTGACCCCTGCGCGGATCAGGCTGGCCAGGAACGCGCCCCAGAACGCGTCGCCCGCTCCGGTCGCGTCCACGCATACGGCGGACACGGGGGGTATGCGTATTTCCTGCCCCTGATACCAGCACAGCGCGCCTTCGCCGCCCATGGTGAGCGCGACCACTGCGATGCCGTTTTCTCGCGCCGCCGTAAGCAGCCCGTCACGCCCGCCGAAAAGGAGCAGTTCCTCCTCGCTCACTTTGAGCAGATCGATCACGGGCAGCAGCGCCATCACGGCGCGGGCAGCCGAAGTCGCATCGCCGCCCCATAGCAGGGGGCGGAAGTTTACGTCAAAGCTGGTCATGCGGCCCAGCGCGCGCGCGCGCCGCAAGGCGTGGACGGTGGCGTCAGCCGCCTTACCCTTGGACAGCGAGCACGAGCCCGCGTGTACGACGGTCGCGGCCAGGATGTCCGCATCCCGCACATGGGCGGGGGTCAGTAGCATATCCGCGCCGGGCTTGCGCGCAAAGGTAAAGCTGCGCTCGCCGGTTTCGGTCAGGGTCACAAAGGCCATGGTGGTAACTGCCTCGTCGGTCAGGGTGTTAAGGAGCGGCGTAACGCCGTTTTCGCGCAGGGTGGCCAGCAGAAACCGGCCAAAATCGTCATTGCCCATCATGCCCAGAAAGGAGGCCTGCACGCCCTGCCGGCTTACGGCGATGGCCACGTTGGCAGGCGCGCCGCCCGCCTTGCGGATGTACACGCCCGGCTGGTCGCCGGGAAGAAAGTCGATCACCATTTCGCCCAAGCACAGTACATCCACGGCTTACGCCCCCTGTCCGCGCAGGAAGGATACAAGCGCCTCGCCTGTCAACACGCGCAGCGTAATCCCCGTGCGGATGGCTTCGCCCGCCTTCAGGATGCGCAGGCCGCCCGTTTCCCTTTGCTTTAGCAGGCCCTCGGGGTAGCAGTTGGCGGGCTCCAGCCCCATCACATAATCGCCGCTGGCCATGCACTTCCATTGAATGAAGTTGGGCAACTCCGCGTTTTCATAGCGGATTTCAAGCCCCAGCCCCAGATTGGGGTTTACCAACGCGGCCTTGCTATGGCCGTTTTCGTTTGCCAGTGTGTGATAAAAAACCTGCTCCGGGTCACCGTCCACGGGCGGACCAAACAGGTGGCAATCCTGCTTTGAAAGCCCCGCCTGTGCCTCCGCGTCGCGGCAGCGGGTGGCCTGCGCGTCAAACACCGCGTAACTGTTTTCGTCCAACAGCGGGTAACCCGCGTTGATGTGGTACATGAGCATCAACGGCGCATCGTGCACGTTTTCGTTTTCGATTTCGTCCGTGATGCGGATCTCGTTGCTGCCAAACGCGGTGTAAATGGTGCGGCGCAGCACGATGTTTTCGCCAAACAAGGTGGCTTCGCGCATTTCGGCAGTCACGTTCAGCTCGTACTCATCGCCCTGCCAGCGGGTCTGCGCACCGTGGTGGCAGGCGGGCGAAGTGCGCATGTAGCCGTGCTGGGGCAGCGTGCGCCCGTTTTCAAGCGTTTGCAGGCCGCCCACGTTGCCAAACCCGCAGGTAAACAGCATGCCGCCAGTAATACTTCTGGCGGCGTTTGCGCCGTCGTTGTACCACAGGGGGGCCATCTCGCCGCTGCGTGCTACAAAGTGCAGTGGCATGCCCCCGTAATACATGCCGCCCAGATCCATGCACTTGTCGATGTTCAGCGTAAACGACAGCGGTCCGCTGGTTACCTGATACACGCCCAAGCCTTTGGCGCGCCCGTTTTCGTGGGTCATGTGGCGCACGCCCGCCACGGCCTCCACGCTGCCCACGCGGCGCAATAGTTCTGCCTTGGTAAGTTGTTGCCCGTACAGTGTTGCCATATGACCCCATCCTTTATAATGAATAATGAAACACGAAGTTATTGTAATTATAGAAAGAGCATATACGAAAGATGTCCATGCGCATTTATGCGTGCCAGTGGCTGCAACTTGCGCGGTGCAGACGCCTCGTTAGCCCCGGTATGGGTTTTCCACCGGCACAGGCTCCGGCGCGGCGCAGATTTCCATAAAAGCGTTCAGCTCCGCCTGCGAGGTGTTGCCCTCCATGGGGCCGCGCTTTTCCACGGCCTTGGCGCCCGCCGCGCTGGCACGCGCCAGCGCCTGCGCAAGCGGCATACCGCCGGACAGCCCTGCCAAAAAGGTGGCGTCGAAACAGTCGCCCGCACCGGTGGGGTCTACCTCGGTGGCTGGATACACGGGCGCGCGCAGGGCTATGCCCCGCGTATACAGGCACGCGCCGCGCGCCCCATCCTTAACCACCACGATGCGGTCGCGCGCGCACAGCAGCGCCGCTACGGGCTCCGCCTCGCCGGCAAGCAAGGCGGCCAGCTCGCTTTTACCGGTCAGCAGCACATCGCAGGCTTCCAAAACCTCCCGTATACAGGCAGCGGCCGCGCCGTGCATCAGCTCTGGCCTGATGTTAGGGTCAAAACTCACGCGTACGCCGCGCGCCTTGGCCAGCCGCACCGCTCGCATGATGGCGTCGCCCATCGACGGGCTGCCGGTGATGGAGCAGCCCATCACGTGCAGGTAGCGCGCGTCGGCCACCAGCGCTTCGTTCACATCCTCCGGCGCCAGCTCGCCGCACGCCGCCTTGGCAAAGTGGAAGATAAACTGCCGAGACCCATCCGCAAAATAGGTTACGAACGCGACGCCCGTGCTGTTGCCTTCGGTCGTTACGATATACGCAGTGTCTACACCGTCACGGGTCAGGCGATCGAGGTTGAGGCGGGCAAAGTCGTCCTGGCCTACCTTGGCGATGATCGCGCTGCGCGCGCCCATGCGCGCCGCCTGGTCGATGAATATCGCCGGCGCGCCGCTGGGGTAGGGCCCCAGCAGAGTGCCTGGGCGGTAGAACACCTGCCCGGTTTTTTCCGTAAGGATCTCCACCAAAATTTCGCCAATGGTGATGATGTCGTACATGCGGGTTACTCCTTATTCGTATTTATGCGCGGTATTTGCGTATTCTGCCTGGCTTAGCAGCATTACCAGAAATAATCGAAAAGAAAACGAAATAATAGTTGACATAACATACTCTGTGTGATAGTATAACATCACAAACGAAAACTATCAAGCATTATTCAGTCACTGGGACAAGAAATTGCAGAAATGATGCTTGATTGATTTCGGGGCGCGAAAAGAAGGAACAGATTCAACGGAAGGCGAATTAAATTGTAGGACGGTTGAGAACTACAATTTAAAATATAAACATACATGGAGGTATCCCACATGAAGAAACTCGTATCCATCCTGCTTGTGTTGGTCATGGCGCTGGGTCTTTGCTCCGTCGCGTTTGCGGAAGACTACACCCTGGGCTTCATCCTGGGCAGCCGTGAGCACGCATTCTACTGCGCCATCGAAAACGGCATCAATGCCGCCGCCAAGGACCTGGGCTTTACCGCTGTAGTGCTGGAGAGCGACCTCAAGGGCGATATCGCTTCCCAGCGCATTGAGGACCTGGTGGCCAGCAAAGTAGATGCCATCTCGCTGGCATGCAACGAGCCCGCGGGCTGCACCAACGCCATCGTGACCGCCGACACGGAAGGTGTGCCGATGTTCACCTTTGACTGCACCACTACGTTGACCGATGTGATCAAGAGCTTTGTAGGCACCGATAACTTTGCGGGCGGCGTCGTGGGCGGCAATGCCACCATCAAGGCGCTGGAAGACCTGGGCATGACCAGCGGCGCCGTGATCGGCATCATTGGCTATCCCGAACCGCAGAGCTGCATCGACCGTGAAGACGGCTGGTTCAGCGTGGTAAACGAGTACAAAGACAAGTACAACCTGACCATCGTGAACATCGGCAACTATAAGGGCGACGCCGACACCGCACAGCAGCTGATGGACGGCGCGCTGGTCGAGTACCCGGACATGGCGGTCCTCTTCACCGTGGGCGACCCCGCCTGCATCGGCGCGCTGGCTGCCATCAAAAACGCCGGCGCCAGCACCAAGATGATCGGCTTTGATGCCAACCCCGAAGCGCATGAAGCCATCCTGGACGCCGTAAACGGCAAGATCTGGATTGCGGACGTCGCGCAGGATCCCTACCAGATCGGCTACCAAATTTCTCAGCAAATGATGAAGTATCTGACCACGGGCGCCGTAGACAGCGCCACCATCCTCATCAGCCCGTACCTTGTGGACGCGTCCAACGCCGTCAATCCCTGACAAAGGGCATAACCTAAATCCGTGGTGGGGGTGTACCTCGCGGTACACCCCCACCACGCGCATTACGCAGGCAACGCAAAAGGGGTGCGTCATGAAACCTTGTATCAGTGCCGTACATATCAGCAAGAGCTTCCCCGGAGTGCAGGCGCTCAGCGATATATCCATCGACTTTTACCCGGGCGAAGTGCACGCCCTGCTGGGGGAAAACGGCGCGGGCAAATCCACGCTGATCAAGATCCTCTCCGGTGTGTATACGCCTACTGACGGACAGGTGATGTTCGGCGGCGAGCCTGTGTGTTTTACAAGTCCCCGCCAGGCGCTGGACGCAGGCATCGCGGTGATCCATCAGGAGCTGAGCATCGCAAACGACCTGACCGTCGCGGAGAATATATTTTTGGGCATGGAGCCCCGGCAGAAGAACGGCGTATTCGTCGATAAAAAGCGGATGAACGAAGATGCCCAACGCGTGCTGGACATGATGCAGGTGTCCATCCGCGCCACCGATGTGGCCCGCGACCTGACCGTAGCGCAGCAGCAGATGGCCGAGATTGCAAAGGTGATCATCCACAACGCGCGCGTGGTAGTGATGGACGAGCCGACCTCCTCGCTTTCGGATCACGAGATCAACGCGCTGTTCACGCAGATTCGTCTGCTGCGCAGGCAAAACGTGGTGGTCATCTATATTTCGCACCGTTTAAAGGAGATTTTCGAAATCTGCGACTGCGCCACGGTGCTGCGCGACGGGTGCTTTGTGTCCAACCGCCGCATCCAGGGCACCACCGAGAAGGAGCTGGTCGCCAGCATGGTGGGCCGCGAGATGAAGGACTACTATAACCGCCAGCCGCACATACGCGGCGCGGAAACCCTGCGCGTGGAGGGCCTGTGCGGGGGCAAGTGGTTTCAGAATATCAGTTTTAGCGCCTACAAGGGTGAAATACTGGGCATCGCAGGGCTGATCGGCGCAGGGCGCACCGAGGTGATGGAGACCATCTTCGGCGCGCGAGAGCGCGAGAGCGGCCGGGTATTTGTAAACAGCAAGGAAGTGCGCTTCGAAAGCCCCAAGGATGCCATCGCCGCCCGTATCGGCATGGTGACCGAGGACCGCCGCCGCACGGGGCTGATGCTACAAGCCACCGTGCAGGACAACGTCGTGCTGCCAAGCCTGATCTATCACCACAAAGCAATGGGTTTTCTGGACTTTGCGTGGGAAAAGGCGGTCGCGGTGGAGTACGTGGCCAAGCTGGGCGTGAAAACCCCCAGCGTGGAAACTGTCATCGCCAACCTGTCCGGCGGCAACCAGCAGAAGGTGATCCTCGCCAAGTGGCTCATCGCCGCGTCGGACATTCTGATTTTGGACGAGCCGACACGCGGCATCGACGTGAACGCCAAATCGGAGTTTTATGCGCTGATGAACGAGTTTGTGGCCCGCGGCGGCACGGTGGTGATGGTCAGCTCGGAACTGCCGGAGATCATCGGCATCAGCGACCGTATCCTGGTGATGCGCGAAGGGCGGCTGACGGGCGAGCTCCCCTGGCGGGAGGCCACGGAGGAAAACACCATCTCGCTGGCCAGCCTGCACAGCGAACCCGGGGTCGCAGGCACACAGGATGAAGTGAGGTAAGCCAACCATGCGGAAGAAGGGTTTCAGAACCTTTGCAAGAAAGAATATGGTCTTGGTGTTTCTGGTGCTATTGTGCCTGGGGTTTGGCTTTGGCACCTCGGATGTGTTGAAAACCGGCAATGTGCTGGGCATCTTCTCTAGCTCGATTTTCTTCAGCGCCAACAATCTGGTTAACCTCACCACCCAGATGGCGATCAACGCGGTGCTGTCGGCGGGGCTTACGTATGTAATCATTCTGGGCGGCATCGACATCTCGGTGGGCTCGGTGGCGGCGCTGGCGGGCGTGGTGGCCATGCTGATCGCCCAACAGCTGCCGGATGTGGGTACGCCTGTGGCGGTGGTGGTGCTGCTGGGTTCGGCGGTGCTGGTGGGCACGGTATGCGGCGGCTTCAACGGGCTGATGATCACGCGCTTCAACGTGGTGCCGATGATCGCCACCCTTGCGATGCTCACCATTGCGCGCGGCCTTAGCTTCGTGTTCGCGGGCGGCAGCTCGGTGTTTGGCGTGGCCAACGTATACAACTGGCTGGGCGGTGCGCGATTCTGGACCACGGCGGACAAGCCTACCGGGTGGATACCCGTGATCACGCTGGTGGTGATTGCCGCGGTATTCGTGGTGCACACCATGCTTAGCCGCACGGTGTTTGGCAGGCACATCTACGCCACCGGCTCCAACCGCAGCGTGGCGCACCTGAGCGGCATCAACACCAAAAAAATCATCTTTATGGGCCACATCATCTGCGCCATCATGGCGGCGCTGGGCGGGGTGCTGAACGCCTCCAAGCTGCAAAACGGGCAGCCCGCCGCCTGCGACGGATATGAGATGTATGCCATTGCAGCCACTGTGCTGGGCGGCACGTCGCTGGCGGGCGGCCGCGGGTCGGTGGGGCGCGCGATGTTCGGCGTGGCGATCATTGCGGTCATCAACAACGGCATGAACCTGATGCACATCAACAGTTACTGGCAAAAGGTGGTCATCGGCGCAATCATCCTGCTGGCCGTGATATTGGACATGGCGCAGAACCGCAAAAAGGAATGACCTGAAAAAACACCGCACGGGAGGGATGCCATTATCAACTGGATCACCGAAGGTACGCAATACTACGCCAGCGACTACATGGACGGCATGGTGCTGGCACACCCCGACCGGTGGGTGAAATTCCGCGGGGAAAGCAACTGCGCAGTGCTGATGAAAAAAGAGCGCAGGGCGGACACGTTTGGCATCGTAATCAGCGGCGGCGCGGCTAACGGCCCCCTCTTCCCCGGCTATGTGTGGGACGGGCTGGCCGACGCGGCGGTGGTGGGCGGCCCCTACGGCGCGCCAAACGCCTATGCTATCTACGAAACGGGCAAACACCTTGGCCAAACGCACGGCGTGCTGTTGCTCTACAACAACTTTGCGGGCGACTACCTGAACAACGACATGGCGCAGGAGCTGCTTACGATGGACGGCATCGCCGTGGAAAGCGTTATCGCAACCGACGACATCGCCTCGGCTGTGGGCGAGGCGCGATGCGCCCGCAGCGGTTGCGCGGGCATCGCGCTGCTCATCAAGCTGGCGGGCGCATGCGCCGCCGCCGGCATGAGCCTGACGGATACCGCAGCCCTGCTGCGCTGCGCCAACGAGCGGCTGGGTACCCTGAGCGTGCATGTAGATCAGGAAAAGGGCGAGGTCACCTTTGGCAAGGGGTTCTCGGGCGAGCCGGAGCTGTTTTTAGAAAAGGGCATCACCCTGCGGATAGCCGTGGAACGCGCGATGGCGCTGCTTATGGAGGAGCTGGCTCCGGCGGGCGACGAAAAGCTCTTTCTGCTGATAAACCGCATGCGATGCACCAGCTATTCCGACAGCTACAAGGCTGCGAGCCTTGCCCACGAAGTTTTAAGCCGTACCCAGCAGGTTATGCGCACGCGGGTGGCAAACTATTCCAATATCATCGACGTATACGGGTTTGATTTCGTGGTTCTGTGCGCAGATGAACGTTTGCAGGGGCTGCTTGCGGGCGATGTGAACACCGAATGCTTTATACTTTGAAAGTCGGGTGATTGTTATGCTGCCGGAAGAGCGCAAAAAAAAGATCTACGAGATCGTGTGCAAGCAGGAGTCCGTGCGTGTGAGCGAACTGAGCCGGATACTCGATACCAGCGAGGCTACCATCCGCCGCGACCTGGAGGAGTTGGATGAGCGCAAACGCGTGATCCGCACGCACGGCGGGGCTATCGCGCCCTACTCAGTAGGCAGGGCAATCAGCTCGCCCGAGCTGATCACCAACCAAGTGTGCGCTGCCGAGAAAAAGATGATCAGCCAGTGTGCGTATGAATACATCCGCGACGATGATA
>JBDRTL010000229.1:0-7009 GCA_043824045.1 Bacillota bacterium | reverse complement strand
CTCGCCGGCCGGCAGCCCGACAGCCTTGCGCGCCTCGAAAATGGCGATGCTGGTGTGCGTGTACGCGGCGGGATTGATGATGATTCCGTCGTATTTTTTGGCCGCCTTTTGAATGATATCGACGATCGTGCCTTCGTGGTTCGACTGCACGGTTTTCACCTTCACGTTTTCGTCGGACGCGCTTTTTTGGATGGATTCCGTAAGCGCGCCGTAGCTGTTGCTGCCGTAGATATCCGGCTCGCGCGTGCCCAGCAGGTTCAGATTCGGGCCGTTGATGACAAGGAATTTCATAGCCCCAGCGCCTCCTTTACGGCCTCCGCCGTCTGTTTGATGCTTCCGCTGTTGTCAATCTCATGCTCGCACCACGCCCTGTACAGGGGGAGCCGCGCCTCAAACAGCGCTTCCGTACCGTACCGCAGGGACAGCGGCCGTCCGCCGGCACTCAGCTTGCCGATATCCCGGTTTAAAAACACGCAGACGCTGTTTTGGCGCACCAGCGGAAGATTTGCGGGAATCGTCACGATGCCGCCGCCCATCGCGATCACCGCGCCGCTCTGTCTGGATACCTCCGCCAGCATTTCGGTTTCCAGCGTGCGGAACGCCGCCTCGCCGTCGTGCTCGATAAGTTCGGGAATGGTTCGGCCCGCTTTCTTTTCGATCAATGTGTCCGTATCAAGGAATATCCTGCCCGTCATCCTCGCAAGCGCGGCGCCGACGGTCGATTTGCCGCTGGACGGCATCCCAATCAGCAGTATATTCCTGGTCTGCCTGAGAATGCGGCTGGTGATCTCGTCAATCAGGCTATTATCGGTCCGCTTGCCCGTAAACAGCTCGGCCGCGCTTTTCGCCTGTGAAACGAGCATCGGCAGCCCGTTGATATGCGGGATTCCCTTCACCCGCGCGTCCCAGAGCAATCGGGTGACGGCCGGATTGTAGATGATGTCGATCACCGCTTCGCAGGCGGGAAAATCGTCAAGCGAAATGGGGGATGCGCCGTTGCCTGGGTACATGCCCACGGGGGTGGTGTTTACGATCAGCGCGGCATTGCGGTGCAGATGCAGGTTTTGGTAGTTGTTTTCACCCGTGCGCGAGACGACGGCGATTTCGCCCGCCCCGCGGTCATGCAGCACCGCCTTCACCGTCGCGGAGGACCCGCCGCTGCCCAGAATAACCGCCTTTTTCCCTGCGGGGTCATACCCGATCTTTTGAAGCAGCGTTTCAAAGCCGTCGTAATCGGTGTTGCAGCCCCGGAGCGAGCCGTCTGCGCGGCGCAGGATGGTGTTCACGCTGCCGATCCGCTTCGCCCTGTCCGAAAGCTCGGCGCAGTAGGGGATTACGGTCTTTTTATAAGGGATGGTCACGTTGATGCCGTCAAACTCCCGCCGCGCCAGGAAAGCGTGCACATCTTCCGGCTTTATCTGAAACAGCCGGTAATCGTAGTCGCCCAGGCAGGCGTGAATTTGGGGAGAGAAGCTGTGAGAAAGCTTTTCGCCCAGCAGGCCGTAAACGCTCATATCACTTCCAGATAGCTGCCGAGGTATTCAAACTGCTCGCAGGTCAGGTCCAGCGCGTTGATCAGTTCCAGGAACTCCTCCGAGTAGATTGGGGTGTCCAGGTCAAAATAGAGCATAAACTCGAAATCCCGGTCTGGAATAGGGCGGCTTTCCAGCTTGGTGATGTTGATTCCCAGCGCGTTGAATTGGGACAGAATGCGGTACAGGGAACCGGGCTTGTGCGAGACGACGAGCTTGACGCTGGTTTTGTCCGAGCCCGGGTAAATTTCAAGCTTTTTGGAGATGGTGATGAAGCGCGTGTAGTTGTTGCCCGTATCCTGCACCGATTCGGCCAGGCAATGAAGCCCGTACAGCATGGCGCAATGGCGCGAGGAGAGCGCGGCGGTGTCCGTACTGCCCGATTCCATCACCTTCTGCGCGGCGATGGCGGTATTGGCAACGGCGGTGATCTTCACGTTTTTCAATGATTTGATCAGTCCCGCGCACTGCATGATGGCCTGCTCGTGCGAAAAGATTTCGCGGATGTCTTCCTTTTTCGTGCCGGGTTTGACCAGCAGGTTGTGGTTTACCTTCAGGCGCGTGGAACGCACGACGTAGAAGTGATAGTGCATCATCAAATCGTAAATGATGTTGATGCTGCCTGCCGTGCTGTTTTCAATCGGCAGCACGCCGTACTTGCACAGCCCCGTATGGACGGCGGCGAACACGCTTTCAAAGGTCGAGCAGTACATGATATTGGGCAGGGGAAACATCTTTTCGCAAGCCAGCTGCGAGTATGCGCCCTCAATGCCCTGGCAGGCGACGGGCGGATTTTTCGGGAAGCTTCTATCCGTCTTTTCTATGGCCTCTTTGATAGTCTCCAGTAGCGGCGAAACGGGCCGCAGCGTTTGCTCCTGAAAATTCCGCGACAGGTCGAACAATTGGTGATACAGCGCGGTCGCGTAGGTTTTCAATTCCTGCGGCGTTTGTTCCAGAATGCTCAAAATTTTCTGGCGCTCACGCTCGGAATCGAAGATCGGCATGTTATGCTCGTGCTTATGGCGCGCGACGTCCGCGGCCGTCTGCATCCGGTCGATGAACGCCTGAATCAGCCTGTCGTCGGCCGCGTCGATTTGTTCCCGAAAGTCTTTCATATCCATGCATCTTCTCCTATCGCTTGTTTGCTTTCCAACAGTATATCACACAGCGCGACGGCGGCCGCCGCCTCCACGCAGGGAACTGCGCGGGGGACGACGCAGGGGTCGTGCCTGCCGTGGACTTGCAGTTTCACGTCCCTATGCCCGGACAGGCTGACGCTGTCCTGCTCCAGTGCGATGGACGGAGTCGGCTTAAAGGCCGCGCGGAATATAAGCGGCATGCCGGAGGTGAGGCCGCCGAGGATTCCGCCGTGGCTGTTCGTCTTCGTTTTCACGCTGTCCCCATCCATGCAGAACGCGTCGTTGTTCTGCGAACCGCGCAGGCGCGAGCCCTCAAACCCGCTGCCGAAGGAGACGCCTTTTACGGCGGGGATGCCGAAGACCGCCGCGGCTATTATATTCTCAATACCCTCGAACATCGGGCTGCCGAGCCCGGCCGGGAGGCCCGTGGCCGCGCACTCGACCACGCCGCCGACAGAATCGCCGTCCTTTCGGGCAGTTTCAATTTCCTGCAGCATCCTGGGCCATATGGCGGAGTCGATCACGGGGGGATCGGTTTCGACCGTCACGGAAAATGCGGCGCAATCGACATGAACGGGATCATACGGCAAATCATCCACGGAGCCAATGGAAAGGATGTGCGCGGCGATATGGATGCCCTGGTGTTTCAGAAGCTGCAGGCACAGGCCGCCCACGATGCACAGCGGCGCGGTCAACCTGCCGGAAAACTGGCCGCCGCCGGCGATATCGTTGTGCCCGCCGAACCTGACATACGCCGGGTAATCGGCGTGGGAAGGGCGGGGGATATCCCGCAGCGCTTCGTAATCGGAGGACTTGGCGTCGGTGTTGCGGATGACGGCGGCAATCGGCGCGCCGCAGGTCTTGCCGTTTTTAAGCCCGGACAGAAACTCGGGAATATCCGCTTCTTTGCGCTTGGTGCCGTATGCTGCGCCGCCGGGCGCGCGCCGGTTCAGGAAGCGCTGCAGCGCTTCCATATCCACCGCAAAGCCTGCGGGAAAGCCGTCGATGACGACCCCGATGGCGGGCGCGTGCGACTGCCCGAAGATGGTGATTTGCAGATGCTTGCCGTATGTGTTCATTGCGGTTCCTCCCTGGTCTGGCCGCCCAGCGCGCGGAAATCGTCAAAGAATCGGGGGTAGGATTTGTGCACCGCATCGGCGTGCGCGACCGTGACTTCGCCCGCGCATAGGGCCGATGTGACCGCCGCCATCATCACGATCCGGTGGTCGTCCTCCGAAGATACCGCAGCGCCGTGCAGCGGATGGCCGCCGCCGATGATCAATCCGTCCGGCGTCTCTGTGATTTGCGCACCAAACGCGCGCAGCGTGCCGTTGATGACGCTCAGGCGGTCGCATTCCTTCAGCCGGAGGCGCGCCGCGTTTTGGATGCGCGTCTGCCCCCTGGCCGCCAGTGCGACGGCTGCGATCATCGGCGCCAGATCCGGATTGGCGCGAACGTCTGCGTCGATACCGCGCAGGTCGCCGCCCGAAACCGTAACGCCCGAGCCGTCCATGACGACCTTCGCGCCGAAGCGCTTGAGCATGTCAAGAAACGCTTTGTCTCCCTGCGGGCTGCGCAGATTGAGCCCGGTCACAGTCACGGGATGGTCGGAAATCGCTCCCAACGCCAGCCAGCAGGCGGCGTTGGACCAGTCGCCCTCCACGGTCAGCGTTCCGGGGGAGGCAAACCGCTGGCTACCGCGGATGAAAAAACTTCCGCCGCGCTGGGTGACTTCGATACCGAAGTCCTTGAGCGTCTGCAGCGTGATATCGACATAGGGGCGGGATTCGAGCTCGCCGGTGACGTCGATCCGGCTGTCCTCTTTGACAAGCGGCAGCGCGAGCAGCAACCCCGTGATAAACTGGGAGGATACGCTGCCCGCGATGGTATAAACGCCGCCCGTCAGTTTCCCCGTTACGTCGAGCGGGGTAACGCTCTGCCTGGACAGCTGGCAGCCGTGCGAAACCAGCTCCTCATATAGCGGCGACAGGGGACGCATGGGCAGCCTTGCGTGCATGGCGAAGAAGACGTTTGCATGAAGCGCGCATGCCACGGGCAGCAGAAACCTGAGCGTGGAGCCGGATTCTCCGCAGTCGAGCGTGCGCTTCTCCGCGCCGGCCGGCCCGGGTATCGGCAGCACGGTAAATATACCGTGATCATAGGCAATCTGCGCGCCGAGCGCCCGCAGGCAGCGCACGGTGGCCAGGATATCTTCGTTGGTCTCGCCGCAGACAAGCTCGGTTTTCGCGTCCGCAAGCGCCGCGGCGATCAGCGCGCGGTGCGCGTGCGATTTGGAGGCGATCGCGGCGATGCTGCCGCCGCGCGGCGGTGTGAGGATGGTGATATTCATGGCGGCTTCCTTACTGCAATCCGAGGCTGATCAGTTGCTCGTACGCGTCCATATCGACGTCCCTGAGTACGCAGCGGCCGAAGTCCTCAATCCAGACCAGCGTGATGCGGTTGGTTTTCCGCTTCTTGTCAAGCCTGGCGGTGTTTGCGATTTCTTTGGCAGAATAGCCCGTTTCCGTTGGCAGGCCGTGCAGCGTAAACAGATTTACGATCTCATCGGCCACGGCCTGCGCGCACACGCCCTGCTTTGCGCAGATGCGCGCCATAACGCAGGCGCCGATGGCGACCGCCTGCCCGTGGGTGAGGGTGTAGCTGCTCAGCGCTTCCACGGCGTGCCCGATCGTATGCCCGAGGTTTAGCAGCTTCCGCTTTCCCGCCTCGCGCTCATCGGTCTCCACCACGTCCCGCTTGATGATGACGTTGAGTTGGATGATCCGTTCCAGATTGGGCTTAAACGGCGAGTATAGCAGGTCTTTCAATTCTCCGCCCGTCAAAATGGCGTGCTTGATGACCTCCGCAATACCGCCTAAAAACACGCTCTCTTCCAGCGTGTCGAACAGGCGGTAGTCGCACAGCACCAGGCTGGGCTGGTAAAAAGCGCCCGCGAGGTTCTTGCCCGCTTTGAGGTCGATGCCGGTTTTGCCGCCGACGGAGGAATCAACCGCCGCCAGCAGCGTGGTGGGCATCTGGATGAAGTTGATCCCCCGCATGTACGTGGCGGCCGCGAAACCAGCCATATCCCCGGTCACGCCGCCGCCAAGCGCGATGACCGTGTCCGTGCGGGACATGGCACGCGCGGCCAGAAAGTTTAGAAGTTTAATATAGACGTCGGCGTTCTTGGATTGCTCGCCGTTTGGGAAAACGAAGCCGTGGGCGTTGATTCCGCTTGCGCCGAGCATGCCTTTCAGCGTTTCGCCGTACAGCGGATAGACCTTATCGTCGGACACGACGGTCACCGCGCCGCCTTTGACAAAGGGGGACAGGATTTCAGCAGCACGCTGAAACAGGCCGTCGCCGATCAGGACGTCGTAGGGTCTGGACGCGCGCACGGGTACCGTAACCATTACCCGTCCACCTCCTCTTTGATTTTGACGCCTTCGGACAGCAGATCATAGAGCGCGGCCTTGTCGTTGTCGACCAAAGCCTTTTTGTACTTGGACAGGGAGCCGATCAGAATGTCCAGCTCGTTGACCAGCATATCGCGGTTTAACAAAAAAAGCTCCATCCACATATTCGGGTCGAGCCACGCCACCCGCGTCAGGTCGCGGTAGCTGCCGGCGGAAAAACCGTCGTGCTCCCGCGCCGTGGGGCTTTTGATGTAGGCGTTGGACACGATGTGCGCCAGCTGCGAGGTGAAGGCGATCATTTTATCGTGCGTTTCCGGCGTGGTCACGGTCAGCCGGCCGAACCCGACGGGGCGCAGCGCTTTTTCCATTTTATCAAACAGCCGGATATCGTCGTGCGTTTTGGGAACGAGAATCATGGACGCGCCGTCGAACAGGTCGGCCGAGCTGCTTTTGTAGCCCGAGGTATGCTTGCCCGCCATCGGGTGCCCGCCCACAAAGGTAAAGCCGTGCGTATCGGCAATCGCGAAGCACTGCTGGCAAACGGCGCGCTTCACGCCGCAGCAGTCAAACACGATGCTGGTTTTCGGGATATAGGGAGCGATGCTTTCCAGATATGCGATGGCGTCGCCGGGGTAGATCGCGATCAAAATTACGTCGCACAGGACGATGGTCTCCCGGTTCAGCTCGCCATCGATCGCGCCGTCCAGCTTCGCGATGCCCTGGATTGCGTCGTTGCGGTCATATCCGTATACGGCCTTGATCTGCGCGCGCTTATACGCCTTCGCCAGCGAACCGCCGATCAGCCCGAGCCCCGTAATCCCGACGGTTAATTCACTATGCTTGCCTGGCACTGAACAGCACCTCACGAATCTTTAAGACCTGTTTGGCGATGTCGTCAAACTCTTCCGGCGTGATGGACTGC
>JBDRTL010000228.1:0-2018 GCA_043824045.1 Bacillota bacterium | reverse complement strand
GCTGGTCACCACGCCGTTAATTCTGTGTTTCGGGCTTTTGTTCGCGGTGATGGTCAACACCCTGCGCCGCGGGCGCATTTTGTTTCGCACGTTCTTTTACCTGCCGGTCATCACCAGCTGGGTGATCGTCGGCATGGTATTCACATACATGTTCAACCCGGGGCAGCGCGGCCTGATCAATTACCTGCTGGCGGACGTGTTCCCGGTATTGGACGCGTACGTGCCCTGGCTGCAGCGCACCTGGACTGCGAACGCCGTGATTTGGCTGATGGGCGTATGGAAAAACGTCGGCTGGGCGATGATTATCTATCTGGCGGGGCTGCAGGGCATTCCGCGGCAGCTGTACGAGGCGGCAGGCATCGAAGGGGCCGGCGCGGCCGCGCAGTTTCGCTTTATCACGGTACCGATGCTGAAAAGCACGACGTTCTACGTGATAGTGAACATGCTGATCGGCGCGTTCAACGTGTTTTTGCAGGTGCTGCTGCTCACCAACGGCGATCCGCGCGGCACGACCTCTGTGCTGCAGTTCCTTTTGTACGACAAGGCGTTTAATAAATTCGAGTTCGGGCAGGGCGCGGCCGTCGGCCTGATTACCGCGCTGCTTATCCTGCTGACGACCTCCGCGCTCAACCGCGTGTTCAAAACGGGAGGCGGGCGCGAATGAAGTTGCGTATTCTTTTCAAGCGGGCGGCGTTCTGGCTGTTCCTTTGCGCGCTGGCGAGCGTGTTTGTGATGCCGTACCTGTTCATGATCACCAATTCGTTTGAGGAGTTCAGCTATGTGCTTCCGTATCCGCCGAAGATCTTTCCCGCCTCGCTGAACTTCGCCGCATACGAGTATGTGCTGACCAAGGCAAACCTGCCGCAGGCGGTGATGAACAGCCTGATCATCACGCTAGGCACGGTGCTTTTGGTGGTGCTGGTATCCTCCCTGTCGGCGTACGGGTTCGCGCGGATTGAATTCTTCGGGCGGGAAACGCTGTTCAAGCTCTACCTGTTCACGCTGATGGTGCCCGGGTTCCTGAGCATCATCCCGCAGGTGCTGGTGTTGCAAAGCATCCGGATACCGGGGCTGACGGCAGCCACCGGGCTGGTCGGCACCCGCATGGGGTTGATTCTCCTGTACGTGGGCACAGGCATCTGCGGCAACACTTTCTTTCTGCGCGGGCATTTCGCCGCGCTGCCCAGGGAACTGGAAGAATCGGTGTACATCGACGGCGGCGGACACGCTGTCACGTTCTTCCGGGTCATGTTGCCGCTGATGTTGCCGTCCGTGGCGACACTTGCGATCTTCTGCTTTCAGGGAACGTGGGAGGAGTTTTTCACCGCAAAGGTCGTGCTGGGCGGTGTGCGGCAAAATATCACCCTGCCCCTGATGATTCAAACGCTTCGAGGGCAGCACGCCACACGCTGGGAATGGATTTTCGCGGCGTCTATTCTGGCGCAGTTACCCATACTTTTGCTTTTCGTGCTGTTTCAAAAGCGATTCGTCGTCTCCGGATTATCGGAAGGCTCCGTCAAGGCATAGAGAGGAACATGGGAGATCCCGCGCTTTTCCGTAATCCAACTGTGCAAATGGGGATTCGCCGCATTGTATCCTTGCCGGAAGGCAAGCGGCTGCGGGGGAACGCATGCGCTTGAGAACGATGCCGATTGGCGGAATATGCGATACGACGCAGGTTGCCTGCGGGCTTTGATTATCATCGGAGGAGAATCAGGAGAGCCTGTTCCTGAAATCCGCATACCCGAATGTTTTTACGATATCCAGAGCGCCGCCTGTCCGCAGCAGCGCGATGGACGGCAGCGGCATGCCGTTGAAGGTGTTGTTTTTCACCATGGTGTAGATCGCCATGTCCTCAAACGCCAGCAGGTCGCCCGTGTGCAGCGGCTGATCGAACGAGTAGTCGCCGATGATATCGCCCGAGAGGCAGGTGGGCCCGGCCAGGCGGCAGGTGAACGGCTTTCCGTTGGGCTGCCCGGCGCCGCGCAGCGGCGGGCGGTAGGGCATCTCGATTACGT
>JBDRTL010000227.1:0-2007 GCA_043824045.1 Bacillota bacterium | reverse complement strand
CTCGCCGGCTTGACAAACCTGGAATACATCAAAGCGTTCGGTAACCGGATCAGCGACCTGTCGCCGCTTGCCGGACTGACGAAGCTGTGGAACCTGAACATCGGCGGCAACCAGGTCACCGATATCGGCGCGCTTGCGGGGCTTGCAAACCTCACGGAACTGTACCTGAGCGGTAATCCTGTCACGGATTATTTGCCCGTCAGGGATATCTACCCGCAGCTTACGCAGAAGGATTTCACGATGGAGTAACGCATCGGCCCTGTAATTCCCGGCAGCGGCTTCAAAAGCCGCTGCCTTTGTCCTTTGCCTTGTCCCGCCGATGGTGTATAATCAGCTCTGAGCATACGCGCAGGCGGGAGGATGAAAGGCATATGGCGGCTACTCGCGGGGACGGGAGCCAATCGACGCGCGAAATCGAGCGCAGGCTGTTTGCCGCGCCGGACTTTGACGGGTTTCTGGAAGAGAATGCCGCGGGTATGCTCACGCCGCAGATTTGCTATCATCTGTCGGAGCTGTGCCGCACGCGCGGGCTGAAGGCCGTGGAGGTGATTCGCCGCGCCGATCTGGACCGGACCTACGGGCACCAGCTGTTTAACGGCACGCGCAAACCCTCCCGTGACAAGCTCATCCAGCTTGCCTTCGGGCTTGGGCTCGGAGTGGACGAAACGCAGGAACTTTTAAAGGTCGCGCGCAAAAGCCCGCTCTATCCCAAAATCATGCGGGACGCCGCCGTCATGCGCTGCCTGTATGAAAACAAACGGCTGGACGACGTGCAGGCGCTGCTCAGCCGGCTCGGTTTAACGCTTCTCAGCGGGGAGGATCGCAATGGATGACGCCGATGTGCGGGGCCTGATGGACGCGTGCGGATGCGGCCGGTACCCGCAGGGATTTTTGGATGACTACGAGCCGTTTGAGTGCCTTGCCAACCACGAGGACTGCGAAACGCTGCTCGTAAAAAACAAGCGCACGGGAATGTTTTACGTGGCCAAGTGCTACGCGGCCGCGCATATGGCCGGCCACGCGACGGAAACGGAAATCCTGAAAAAGCTGCAGCGTGCCGGTCTGCCGCGCTTTGTGGACGAATACAAAAGCGATGAAATGCGCTGCGTGATCCGCGAATATGTGGAGGGCACGCCGCTGCACCAGCTGCCCGGCAGGCCGGACGCGCGGCGGGCGGCGCAGATCGCGCTTTCGCTGTGCGAGCTGCTGATCTACCTGCACGGGCAGACACCGCCGATCATTCACCGCGATATCAAGCCGCAGAACCTCATCATGGGCGCGGACGGGCAGCTGTGGCTGATCGATTTCGGCATCTCCCGCCTGTTTCAGGCGGAGGCCGAAGCGGACACCGCGTGCTGGGGCACGCAGGATTTCGCCGCGCCGGAGCAGTACGGCTACGCGCAGACGGACGTGCGCAGCGACCTGTATTCCTTCGGCATCCTGCTGGGCTGGCTTTTGACGGGCGAAGCCAAGCGGGAAGCCGCGCTGCCAAAGATCGCCGACAGAGGGCTCAAGCAAATCGTAAAAAAATGCACGGCGTTCGCGCCCGGGGACCGGTACGCGTCCGCGGCCCGTGTGCGCGCGGACCTTCTGGCGCTGGACGGGCGCAGGCTGAGGCGGCTGCTGCGGAAGCTTTGCGCGGCGGCGCTGTGCGCGCTGTGCCTGTGCGCGGGCTTCACCGTCGGGCGTTATACCGATTGGCTTTCGCCGCGCGCAGTGGGCGTAACATTCGCGGAACCTCTGATCGAGCAGGCGGTGCGGAAATCCCTGCGTTTAGCAAACGGCGCCGCGATCACCGAGGCCGAACTCCTCAGCGTGACGGAGCTGTTTGTCTGCGGGGATCAGCCCGCGCAGGACGGACAAACCTATCAGGCGCTGATCGAGGAATCGGCGACGAAAAAACCCGTACGCAACGGGGGAATCGATGCGCTTTCCGATCTTTTGATGATGCCCAATCTCTCAGGCGTTTATTTGTCCTTGCAGAACATCGACGATTTATCGCCGCTG
>JBDRTL010000226.1:0-5627 GCA_043824045.1 Bacillota bacterium | reverse complement strand
CCTAATACCGTTATCTTAGCGCGGATAATATGACATCACCGCGTCATATTATTGATATTTTTTGAGAACGGATTCCGCGATGGCCGCCATCTCCCGGCGGATATCGGGCGGCTTCAGCACCTCCAGATCGGGGCCGAAGGTCAGCAGGTAATGAAACAGCCATTCCTCTTTGGGCATCACGGCCTGCACAAGGTAAAAACCGTCGTCCCGCAGGGTGATCTGCTGCAACTCGAATTCATCGTACACGCGATGGGCCTGCCGCGGGTGGAACAAAAGCGTCAGCGGCAGCGCAGGCAGCGCGCTCTGGGTGATGTCGAGCGGCGGCGCCTGCAGCCTGAGATCGCCGAAATACTGGTCGGCCGGCGTTACGTCGCGTATGCGGCTGAGTTTGAACACCCGGTAATCCTCTTTCTGCGTACAGTAAGCGCTTAAATACCACGCCATGGATTTAAAGCACAGTTTCAGCGGATACACCAGCCGCCGGGCGGTTTCGCCGCGCGTATTGGAGTAGGTGAAGCGGAGCGCCTGCCTGTGAATCAGCGCGGACTGGATGACCTCGAGCTTTGCCTTATCCGCGATTCCGCTGCCCCAGTGGGTGAAGTCCACCTCCAGCCAATCGACCGTCTGCCGGACGAAAATACCCTTCAGCTTTTGAATCACCGACTCCGTATCCGGATACTGCGTGGCCGAAAGCTGCTGCAGGGCTGCCAGAATGCCCGCCTGCTCGGTTTGGGAAAAGAACGCCTTGCTCAGCACATACCCGTCCAAAAGCGAGATGCCGCCGCCCCGCCCGCGCGTGGAATACAGCGGGATTCCCGCGCCGGACAGCACCTCGATATCCCGCAGGATGGTTCGGGCCGATACCTCAAAGTGCCCGGCCAGCTGCCGCGCAGTCATGGTTCTGCGCTCGATCAGCAGATAGACGATCTCAAACAGGCGATGGATTTGCACGGCCTTCACCTCCAATCCGATCTTACCACAATTACATGACAGATGGATGTCATATTATAACCACGTTTCACTGCGCTCCGCAAGCTGTCGAGTTGCGGCAGGCAGGATTTGCCAACAGAAAAAGAACCGGCCTTGCGGCCGGTTCTTTTTTGCGTTACATGCGATGGATGTTATTCCACGATGCTCGCGCCGGTGAAGTCGATGGTGCCCAGAACCGAGCGGTCCCAGCCATCCACGACGGGCGAAACCATCATGAGGTCGGAGTAGTGATAGACCGGAACAATCGGCATATCGTTCATGAAGATATCCTGCGCCTCATACAGAGCCGCGAAGTGGTCCTGCGGAGTGGTCGCCGAGGATGCCCGGTCGAGCGCCGCTTCGAAATCAGGATTGTAGTAGTTGGGATCGTTGTAGGCAACGTCGAGGTTTTTGAAGATGCCCAGCATGCCGATCGGATCCATGAAGTCGGTCAGCCAGCCGCCGCGGGCAACTTCATAGTTGCCTTCCTTGCGAGTATCCTGGAACACGGCCCATTCCTGGTTTTCCAGCGTGCAGGTGATGCCCAGGTTGGTCTTCCACTGTTCCTGCATGATCTCGGCAACGAGCTGGTGCGCTTCGGAGGTGTTGTACATCAGCACAAACTCGGGGAAGCCTTCGCCGTTGGGATAGCCGGCATCCGCGAGGAGAGCCTGCGCTTCCGGTACGCTGGAGGCGTCAGCCGAGAGGCCGTAGGTGCCGGCAACGGCAAAGAAGTCGTTGCCGTCCGCATCCACGAATCCGGGCGGAACGAAGCCGGCGGCCGGGACTTGGCCGGAAGCGAGCGTATCGCACACAAGCTGACGGTCGATGCCCATCGAAAGCGCTTTGCGGACGCGCGCGTCTGCCCAGATCTCAAGATCCATGTTAAAGCTGTAATAGTAGGTGCCCAGCAGCGGGAAGACGTAGAAGTTCGGATCTTCCGCGATCAGGCGGGGAATTTCGTCCACGGGCACATCGGGGATGAAGTCCAGCTCGCCGGCCTGGTACGCAAGGTACGCGGTGGTGGCGATGTCGATGAACTTGCCGCTGATGGCCGTGAGTTTTACGTTCTCCGCATTCCAGTACTCGGGGTTCTTCTCCAGGCGCAGGCCGGAGCCGATGACGTACTCGGTCAGCACGAACGCGCCGTTGGATACAAACAGAGCGGGTGTGGAGGCCCATACGCCGTCTTCGCCGCCCACCGCTTCCACGGCGGACTGCTTCACGGGCATGAAGTGATAGAACGCCATCAGGGATACGAAGTAGTCGGTCGGGTCGGTCAGCTGGACTACGAAGGTGTAGTCGTCGGGCGCGGAGATGCCCACGCCGTCAGCCGTGCCTTCGCCGCTGACGAAAGGCCAGGCGCCGACAACGTTGGTGTACTCCCAAAGCCAGGAATACTCAGACGCGGTTGCGGGGTCCATCGCGCGCAGCCAGGAGTAGACGAAATCTTTCGCGGTCAGCGCGGTTCCGTCGGACCAGTTGGAGTGGCGCAGATGGAAGGTGACGGTCAGGCCGTCGGTCGAAGTTTCCCAGCTCTCGGCGATGCCCGGCTGTACGACGCCGGATTTTTCGCGGACAAGGCCTTCAAACAGCTGGCTGATCACATCGCCGCCGTCCGAGGCGCCGTTGAGGCCCGGATCCAGCGTCTTGGGTCCCGCGGAGCCAACGTTCCAGTTCAGTTCCGTACGCCCTTCAGCAAGTGCATACGACGCAAACACGCTGATACAAAGCGTGACTGCGAGGAGTACGGTGAATACTCGTTTCATGAGCAGTTTCCTCCTGTAATATTAGATTTGTCGTCGTTGCGACATTATAGAATCAGTATAATATAGGGAAAGAACACATGTCAAGAACCGATTTGTGAAAACATAGAATATACAAAGCGTGAATAATGATGAGGGAACCGTTCAAATACAATGAGCGGTTCCCTGAATAATGGCATTTTCCGGGGCATTTTACCCGCGTGCGTCAGCCTTCTTCCACAAAATGGCAGGCGACGAAATGCCCCGGCGAAACCTCCCGCATCTGCGGCGCCTGTTCGCGGCATATATCCCGGCATTTCGTGCAGCGGCCCGCGAAACGGCAGTTATCCTTGGGATTGATGGGGCTGGCTACGTCTCCCTGCAGCACGATGCGCTTGTGGCGGCGGGTTTTGTGCGGATCGGGGATGGGGATGGCCGAGAGCAGCGCCTGCGTGTAGGGGTGCAGGGGATTTTTATACAGCTCGTTGCTTTCGCAGACCTCCGCAAGCTGGCCCAGGTACATCACGCCGATACGGTCGGAGATGTGCTTGACCATCGAAAGGTCGTGCGCGATGAACAGATAGGTCAGGCCCATCTCATCTTGCAGGTCTTCCAGCATGTTGACCACCTGCGCCTGAATGGACACGTCCAGCGCCGAAATCGGCTCGTCGCATATGATCAGCTCCGGCTCCACGGCAAGCGCGCGGGCGATGCCGATGCGTTGGCGCTGCCCGCCGGAAAACTGGTGGGGATACCGCTTCATCTGTTCCGGGTTCAACCCGACTGTCGCCAGCAATTTTTCAATCCGATCCTCCTTCTCACTCCCCTGGGCGATCCCGTGTACCTGCAACGGCTCACCGACAATTTCCGCGACGGTCATCCGGGGGTCGAGGGAGGAATAGGGATCCTGGAAAATAATCTGCAGATCACGCCGAAGGGCCTTGAGAAGCTTGGGGGAGGCGGTGACAATATCAACTTTATACGATTCACCGGTGTCGGAGAGTTTTTTACTGCGCACAAGGATCTCGCCCTCGGTAGGTTCTATCAGGCGCAGGATGGCGCGGCCCGTTGTGGTTTTCCCGCATCCGCTCTCACCGACCAGGCCGAGGGTCTCGCCTTCCTTTACGAACAAGTCAATATCGTCGACCGCTTTTACATGCCCGACCGTACGCATGAAGATACCTTTGCGCACCGGAAAATATATCTTGAGGCGCCTGACCTCCAATAAAATATTTTCACCCGTCATAACTTATCCTTCGTTCTGCTCGGCATAGATCCAGCAGGCAGCATAGTGACCCGGGGAAACTTCCGTCAGGGGGGGAGTCCGTCTGGCGCAAATCGACAGGGTCTGTGGACAGCGGGGTTCGAACCCGCAGCCTTTTTCTACCGTCAAAATGTCCGGCACAACCCCTTTAATGGGCAGGAGTCGTTTTTCTTTAGTTGCGGTAAGCGAGGGGATGGAATTCATCAATCCCTTGGTGTAAGGATGACTTGGATGATGAAAAATGTCCCTTACGGGAGCGCTTTCCACAATTCTGCCGAGATACATCACAATGATATCATCCGCCATATGGGCGATAACCCCAAGATTGTGGGTAATAAACATAATGGCGGTCTTAAAATCCCGGCGTAGGTCGTTCATTAATTGCAATACTTGCGCCTGGATCGTCACATCCAGTGCGGTTGTCGGCTCATCGGCGATCAGCAGAGAAGGATTGCACGAAAGCGCCATGGCAATCATGGCCCGCTGGCGCATTCCACCGGAAAGCTGATGCGGATATTCCCGAATTCGCTGCTCGGCCGAAGGGATGCCGACGGCCGTTAGAAGTTCGATGGCCTTATTTCTTGCTCCTCTCCTTCCCAACCCCTGATGGAGGATGATGGATTCCATGATCTGGTTGCCGATCGTGAAAACCGGGTTCAAAGAGGTCATGGGCTCTTGGAAAATCATGGCAATTTCGTTCCCTCGAATCGAGCGTATTTCAGGACCCTTGGGGTCAAGCCGGGCCAAATCGACGACTATTCCGTTCCTATGAAAAAGAATTTCTCCAGCATCAACTTTCCCCGGCGGCCGGATCAGCCTCAGGATCGACAGCGCTGTCACCGACTTGCCGCACCCGCTTTCTCCTACGACGCCCAGTGTTTTTTCCCGTTCAATGGTGAAATCAACGCCGTTGACGGCGTGCACCACTCCGGCATCGGTATAAAAATTTGTCTTAAGCCCTTTGACTTCAATCAACCGCGCCACGGTTGGCCCTCCGCGTCTCCCCTATTGCCAACAGGGAAACGATGATGGTCTCGTAAAAAATTCCACATCACATTTTTCAAATCGAAACCCTAAGCTGCTCCTTGGGCGATAGCTTGGGCAATATGCCGCAATTTTTTGTAAGAATTTTTTGTTTTTGCTTCCCTACTTTTGGTCCAGGCCCATTCTCGCTTCCAACGAAGTATGCGATCCTCGGCCATCCGTTGCACCTCATCCGGGTGGGTGCTTCCAGGAGTCGATCGGGTTTGAACGAAATGGTTGGGATCTAAGACCTTGCGGATTTTCGCGGTATCTATGTTAAGTTTTAAGTTCTTTCCTATAATCTCCTTGGCGGCCTCCTCCAACATCTGTGTTGTCGCCTGCATCGGCGTTATTTGGTGATCGAGGGCACTTCTTATCATTCTGCCCACAATGCGATGAGCCGTCCGCCAAGAGAGGCTTGCTTTTTGGGTAAGCAATTCCGCCAAAGCACTGGCAGCCGACCAATTCGTCCTGGTGTTTTCCGCCATCCTGTCTTTACGAATCGTCATGCTGGCCACAACTGCTTCCATTAATTCCGCCATGTCCGCCAGCATGGGGAAGGCGTCCAGGTTGAAATCAGGGGTAAATTCAATGATATCCACTTCTTCCGAGTTGGTCTTCATAAC
>JBDRTL010000225.1:0-5767 GCA_043824045.1 Bacillota bacterium | reverse complement strand
ATATACGGAAACTGTCCCCGCAGCAATTCGAAAATGTTGTAGCGAATATGTTTCGAAAACTTGGATATAGGGTTAAGCAGACTCCGTTTTCGAACGATCAGGGAAAAGATGCAATTCTATGGAAGAATAATGAAAAAATACTAGTTGAATGCAAGCACTACCAAATTGGTAATAAAGCAGGAAGGCCAGAGCTGCAGAAATTTTTCGCTGCTATAATAGAAGAAAAGGCAGAGTTTGGGTATTTTATTTGTACAGGTGGTTTTGCATCTACAGCGCTAAAAAATGCAGAAAAAAATAAGAAAATTAAATGTATTGATATGTTTCAACTTAAAAACCTTATGCAAGAGGCATATCCCAATACAGATGATTTAGTTATCGAGCTTTCGTGTCTTGAGTGTGGTGAATCGGTTTACTTTTCATTGATAAAGAAAAAATCACAAGAAATTTGCCCAAATGGGCACGTTGTTGCGAATAACATATGGGCATATTGTAATATTGAATCTGACAAAATATGCCCTAGATGTGGTAAAATTATTATTGAAAAGAGAGGCCGTTACGGGAAATATTACGGATGCAATAATTCAAAGTGTAATTATTCACGAAATACTTATGAAGAGTTTCCGTTTTATAAAAAGTAACGATAACTCGCATAATTTTGAAACCTGGTGTAAGAATTGAGGTTTTGCGCTTGTATTGGGCTCCGGTACTGTCAACCTGTTCAGAAGGTCTGAGATGCTAGGCATTGATGGAAAGTGTACTGCCAGTGGCAGTTTCAGCAAAGCTGAAAACGATCCGTCAATGGGAGGTTTGACAGAGCAGGCAAACAGAGGGAGGCTGATAAGCCGACTAGCCACCGAGGTTTCGCAGAAACCAAATGGCGTAGCTGCAACACGACGAAGGAGTGGGGCAGCCGAACCAAGCAGTAAAGCCTGCGATAATCAAACCGAGCGGGAGCAAGGGTGGCAGGAGGCAGCCGAAAAGAGTGTGCACCCAGTGGGTGCTTGTGCGTAGCACAAAACGAGTAGAGGCTGAGACGTTTTACAGAGCACAGTGACCGATAAGGAGCTGTGCGACAATAAAACGGACGGATTGAGCTTACTCGTTTGTAAGTGATGCCCCTTGACAGCCCGAATAGGGAGAGCTTTGCTCGACTAGCGCCAGAAATTTGCGAAGCAAATGAAGCGCGTAGCCTCGCACAAACGAAGAGCGGTGCGAGGCCGCAATTTGCTGACAACAAGGGAGGCCATATGGCCGACTAGCCACCGAGGTTCTGAAAGAACCGAATGGCGTAGCCTCGCGCAAGTGAAACGCAGAGCGAGGCCGCAGAAGCAGATTGGGATTTTTCAACAGGCTGAGCTTATTTCTTTTTGAAGATGCCGGTAACCAGCATGAGCAGGCACGCGCCGCCCAAAGCGATGAGGAAGCTGGAGAGGTTGAAGCCTGAGATGCTGCCCAGGCCGAGCAGCGAGGCAATCCAGCCGCCGAGGACGGCGCCCACGATGCCGACGATGATATTGGCAATCAGGCCCATCTTTTCGTTGCGTTTCATAATCATGCTGGCAACCCAGCCGACAAGTCCGCCCATCACAATCCATAACAGAATGCCCATCGGGTTCCTCCTTCTTGCGATCCTGACCGGGTGTTCGCCCGATCTGTCGTCATTGGTTTGCGCCAATACGTTCCATTTCCGCCGATGCCGCCGCATGAACGCCTGGGGCGTCACGCTTTGCGGGTTTCGGTAACTCCATTATAATAAGAATGGACCCGGGTGTCCAGCAGTCTAGCGTATTCTAATCGAGCTCTAATGCGAAATCAAATCTTTCATGCATATCGCTTGCGTCGTCTTGCACGCAAAGGCGGCATACGGTACAATCAGCGGGTATTCCATAGGGAGGGGTGAATTCGTTGCGCCGAATCCTGTTTGTTTGTTACGGCAATATCTGCCGCAGCCCCATGGCGGAATCGATTATGAAAGACCTTTTAAAGCGGCGCGGGCTGGAAGACGGGTTTGAAATCGCCTCCTGCGGCACCGGCGCCGAGGAACTCGGCAATCCCGTGTATCCGCTCGCCAAAGCCGAACTTGCCCGGCATGGCATCTGCTGCGCGGGCAAGACGGCCGTTCGCATCAAACCGCAGGATTACGAAAAATTCGACCTGCTCATCGCGCTTGATTCGAGGAACGCGCAAAGCATCCGCTCCATGACGGGTGGCGATCCCAAGGGCAAGGTGCGCATGATGATGGAGCATACCGCCCGCGGCGGCGACGTGGACGACCCGTGGTATACGCGGCGGTTTGATATTGCCTACCGCGATATTCTGGAGGGCTGCGAAGGGTGGTTTGCGCGGTTTACGGCGGAGTAAACGACCGCCATTGACAAGCGTAACGGCGCGTTTATAATGAAATTGGATACAGGATTAAGGGGGAGTGGGCGGTGGAGCTGAAACTTGAAATTGCGCGCCACCTGTCGGATACGATCATTCCCTTTTGGTCCGCGCTGCGCGACTTTGACCACGGCGGGTATATCGGCTACGTCGGGTACGATCTGAAGCCGGATTCCGCCGCGCCCAAGGGCTGCATCCAGAACAGCCGGATTCTCTGGTTTTTCTCCGCGGCGTATATGCTGCTGAAACAGCCCGTGTTATTGGAATGCGCGAACCAGGCCTGCCAGTTTATGACGTATTTTTCCGACCGGCGGGATGGCGGGCTTTATTGGATGTGCACCGCCGACGGCGTGCCGATGGACGAGACCAAGCATACTTATAATCATGCCTTCGCCATTTACGCGCTGGCCGCCTACGCGCGGGCAAGCGGGCGCGAAAAGGCGCTCAGACACGCGCTTTCGCTGTTTGAGCTGATCGAGACGCGCATGGTGAAAAACGGGCTGTATGAGGACGCGTTTACCCGTTCGTTCCGCCCGCTGCAGAACTTGAAGCTCAGCGATAATCCGAAGCTTTTGGCCAAAGGCGTGGTTGCGGAAAAGACGATGAACACGCTGCTGCACGTTCTGGAAGCGTACACGCTTTTATACGAAGTCAGCGGCGATCTCCGGGTGCAGGCGCGATTGCGCTGGCTTTTGGACCTGTTTTGCAAAAAGGTCTACAATCCCGAGAAGAACCGCTTGGAGGTCTTTTTCGATTCCGCGCTGCGCCCGCTGATCGATATGCAGAGCTACGGGCACGATATCGAAGCCTCGTGGCTGATCGACCGGGCCGCGGAAGCGGTGCTTGCGGGCGAGGACCTTGCGCAGACCGAACAAATGACCGCGCGGCTTTGCTGGGGTGTGCTGGAGCGGGCGTTTCAAAACGACAGCCTGCTCAACGAGCGCGTGGAGGGTGAGGACGATCCCAGGCGCATCTGGTGGGCGCAGTGCGAAACGATGATCGGACTGGCAAATCTCTGGCAGAAAACGGGCAATCCCGCGCTGATGGAAAAGATGCAGGTGCTCTGGCAGTATATTCAAACCGCGTTTTTGGATAAGCGTCAGGGCGGCGAGCGGTACGCGGCGGTGGACTCGCAGGGGAAGCCGCTGAAACTGCCGGTCGCGGAACCCTGGAAGGCGCCCTATCACAACGGGCGCATGTGCATGGAATTGATGAGACGCTTATAAGAAACGAGGAATGACCCGATGAACCCAACCGTGAAGATTTTTGGAGCTGGAAGCCTTCCCGATATGCCCTGGCAGGAGCGCCCGGCGGGTGACAATCACGACGCGCCCGTGTGGCGGTACACCGGCAATCCCATCATCGGGCGCAATCCCGCGCCGGGCGTCGCGCGCATCTTCAACTCCGCTGTCATGCAGTACGAAGGCGGCTATGTGGCGGTGCTGCGCGGCGAGCAGGTGGACGGCGTGCCGCAGGTGTATCTGGGCAAAAGCAAAGACGGCATCCATTGGACCGTGGACCCCGGCAAGGTGCCCTTTACCGATGAAAACGGCAAGCCTTTCATGCCGCTCTCTGCCTACGACCCGCGGCTGGTGAAGGTGGAAGACACCTATTACATCATGTGGTGCACGGATTTTTTCGGCGCGGCCATCGGCATGGCGAAGACGAAGGATTTCAAGACCTTCACCCGCATTGAAAACCCGTTCCTGCCTTTCAACCGCAACGCGGTGCTCTTTCCGCGCAAGATCGGCGGCATGTTTACGCTGCTCTCCCGCCCGTCCGACAGCGGGCATACGCCGTTTGGCGACGTGTTTGTTTCCCGGAGCAAGGATATGACCTACTGGGGCTGCCACCGCCATGTGATGGGCCGCGGCTCGGCCTGGTGGGAAAACCTGAAGGTCGGCGGCGGCGCCGCGCCCATCGAAACCAGCGAGGGTTGGCTGATGTTTTACCATGGCGTGGTCGGCACGTGCTCTGGCTATGTGTACTCCATCGGCGGCGCGATCCTCGATACCGACGAGCCCAGCATCGTAAAATACCGCTGCCGCAATTACCTGCTGACGCCCGAGGAGCCCTATGAAGAGCGCGGTTTTGTGCCAAACGTCTGCTTCCCCTGCGCCACCCTGCAGGATCAGGACACCGGCCGCATCGCCATCTACTACGGCGCGGCGGACAGCTATGTCGCCCTCGCCTTCACCCGGGTCGATCAGATCGTCGCCTATATCAAGCAGCACAGCGTCCTCACCGCCGCCGACACCGAAATCGGCAGCCGGTAGAAGGGAGAAGTCTATGAGTCAAAGCCTGCGGCTTGCGGCGGTATTCAGCGATCATATGGTGCTCAGCCGCGATCAAAACATCCGCATATTCGGGGAAGCGGCGCAGGGCGCGCACATCGCGCTCACGCTTGCCGGGCAGCGCGCGGAAACCGCCGCGCGTCAGGGGCGTTTTGAGGCGGTATTTGCGCCGCTTCGCGCGGGGGCCCGCACACCCTTACCGTGACCGACAGCGTCACCACGCTGACCTTTTCCGATGTGATGATCGGCGACGTGTATCTCGCGGGCGGGCAGAGCAACATGGAAATGGGGCTGGAACAGTCTGAAAACGGCCCGGAGCTTGTCAAGACGCTTAACAACCCCATGATCCGCTACTGCAATTTCCCGCACGTCGCATGGCCGGACGATGATGCGCTCAATCGGGAACGCAGCATGCGCTGGAAGGCGCTTGCGCCCGATACCTGCGGCGATATCAGCGCGGTGGCCTGCCATTTCGCGCTCAACCTCCAGCCGGAGTTGGGTGTCCCCATCGGGATCATCGGCTGCAACTGGGGCGGCACCTCCGTGGTCTGCTGGATGGACGAGCGCGCCCTGCGGGAGACCGCGGCGGGCGATCGGCTGTTTTTGGAATATTCTGCGCGCGTGGCCGGTAAAACCGACGCGCAGTACGACGCCGAGATGAAGGCGTACGACGCGGAGTTTCAGGCATGGTGGAGCAGGATTCTCAAAGCGCAGGAAATGAACCCCGGCATCACCGGGCAGGAGCTCAACGAGACCGTAGGCCCCGGCCCGTGGCCGCAGCCCGAAGGCCGCAAAAGCGGGTACCGCCCGGCGGGGCTGGCCGAGACCATGCTCAAGCGCATCGCGCCCTATACGCTCACTGGCTTTCTGTTCTATCAGGGCGAGGAGGACACCAAGCATCCCCATGTGTACCGCACGCTGCTCACGGCCATGATCGCGTTCTGGCGCGATGTGTTTTTAGATCCCGCGCTGCCGTTTTTATTCGTACAGCTGCCGATGTTCATCGCCAGGGGCGAGGAAGACTTTAAAAACTGGCCGCCGCTGCGCCAGGCGCAGGAGCAGGTGTATCAGGATGTGCGCAACACCGGCCT
>JBDRTL010000224.1:0-16104 GCA_043824045.1 Bacillota bacterium | reverse complement strand
TTACCGCACGTTTGTTTTCTATGGCGCAAGCGGCGGGCGCGCGGACCATACCTATGCAAACCTCCAGCTGCTCGCAGGCGCAAGCAGGCAGGGATGCGTTTGCCGGATGGTATGCCCCGAGTGTGATGTTTATGCGGTTACGAACGGTAAGCTCCGCCTGCCGGAGCAAAAAAGCGGGAAGATCGTCTCTGTGTTTTGCCACGGCGGCCGCGCAGAGGGCGTCACGCTGCGGGGGCTTAAATACCCGCTGCAAGGTGCCGTGCTGACCGCGGATCGGCCACTTGGCGTAAGCAATGAGACGACCGGGGAAGAAGCCGCGATTTCCGTCCGCAACGGAACGCTGTTGATCTATGTCATGCTGTAAACCTCTTCCTGAACACGCGCGGGGAAAGAAGGAGCGCCCATGAAGAATACCATCCGCCTGCACGGACTGGACGCCGAATCCATCGTGGACGGGAAGGGATACCGCACGGCGATCTTCGCCCAGGGCTGCCCGCACAATTGTCCGGGCTGCCACAACCCGGCAAGCCACGATATGAACGGGGGCGTCGTCTGGACGCTTGACGACGTGGAAAAGACGTTCACGGACAATCCGCTGCTGGACGGCATCACGCTGACCGGCGGCGAGCCTTTCGCGCAGGCCGCGGAATGCGCGCAGCTCGCCAGACGGGCGCACGCGAAGGGGCTGAGCGTGTGGACCTATTCCGGCTATACGCTGGAACAGCTGAATGCCATGGCGGAGCGGGATGCGGATATAAGCGCGCTGCTCAGCGAGACCGACGTTCTGATCGACGGGCTATTTATACTAAAGGAGCGCTCCCTGGACCTGCTGTTTCGGGGAAGCAGAAACCAACGCGTGATTGACATGCGAAAAACCCGCTCCGACGGGGCGATCGCCCTGTGGGAAGCGGGGGAATGGGTTTAGGCGTAAAGCCGTATTACCACAGCAGGCGTTTGCCCTCGGTATCGGGTTCGTCCACCGATGTGGCAAGATTTTCCACGTGATCGCCGATGCGTTCCAGGTTGTTTAGAAGATCCAGGAACAGCATGGCGTTGGTCGGCGCGCATTTCTTGGCCTTTACGCGCTCCATGTGGCGGTTGGTCATATCGTCGCACATCTGATCGATCTGGTTCTCCAGGTCGGTTACTTTCTTGATCACCGCGGGATCGATGATCTGCTTGTTGACGATGTTGATCGCCTGGTCCAGCGCTTCGGATACCGTAGCGTAGAGCGTTTCGATTTCATGAATCGCCCTGTTGGTGAATTCCTTCTTCGCATTGCGCCGTGCCGTCGCGATTTCCGTAATGTTTACGGCGTGGTCACCGATGCGTTCCAGATCGTTGACGACGTGGAACAGCGAGCCCATCAGGTGAACGTCGCGGGAGGTCAGGGTCATCCCGCGCAGTTCGATGAGTTTGGCCGTCACCTCGGTATTCAGGTAATCAATCACGTTTTCACGGTTATCAAATTCATCCAGCGGGATGTCTTTTTGCTTAAAGAAGTAGTCCATGGCAAAGACGAAGTTCGTCTTTACCAGTTCGCTCATGCGCATCACCTCCCGAAACAGCTGCGTGGCGGCGATGGGCGGCGTGGAGAACAGGCGGTCGTCGAAATAGGTCAGCCGCATGGGCTCTTCTTCCTTGTCCTGCCCGCGTATGACGAGATAGGAAGCCCTTTCCAGCAGTTTGGACATCGGAAGCAATATCGCGGTGGTGGTCACGTTGAAAATCAAATGCGCAAGGGCGATCTGCAGGCGCAGGTTATCTCCCGCGAGGCTCTCGATCCAGTCCGCGAAGGGCAGGGTCAGCGCGATGATGAAAAAGATGATGGAACCGATGATATTGAACAACAGGTGAACGATGGCGGCCCGGTGCGCCGTTTTGCTGGTGCCGATGGACGCGAGCAGCGCCGTGATACAGGTGCCGATATTCTGGCCGAACAGGATGAAAACTGACGAATGCAGGCTGATCAGGCCGGAGCTCGCCAGCGCCTGCAGAATGCCGATGGACGCGGAACTGGATTGCAGCAGCGCTGTAATCAGCGCGCCTACCAGTACGCCCAGAAACGGGTTGGAAACGCCCATGATCATCGTGCGGAAGCCTTCCCAGTCGCGCATCGGCGCCATGGCGTTGGTCATGATCTCCATACCGACGAACAGGATACCCAATCCGATGAAAATCTGCCCCAGCATTTTAAAGGCGGACCGGCCGCCGACCAAAAGAAAGATCAAACCGAGGACGGCGAAAATCACGCCGAAATCCAGTTTGACCGATAACATGAGCGAGGTAACGGTGGTGCCGATGTTAGCGCCCATGATTACCCCGATTGCGTTTCTTAACGGCAGCAGCCCGGCATTTACAAAACCGACCACCATCACGGTGGTCGCGCTGGAACTTTGAATAACGCCGGTTACCAGCGCGCCGACGAGCACGGCGGAAAGCTTATTCTTCGTCAGCACTTCCAGCAAGCGCTGCATTCGATGACCTGCGGCCTTTTCCAGCCCTTCGCCCATCTCCTTGATTCCGTAGAGGAACAGGGCGAGGCCCGCAAAAAGCGTGAGTACATCCATGAATTGCATGCATAGCCTCCTTGCGCACAGAATGCGGCGATCACGCATCCGACAAATTTACATGGCGTTCATGCGAAATTTACGCAATCTTTACACTAAACCCAGCCAAGCGTAACACAGGTTGAAATGATTGTAAAGGTATAAAGCTGGCGGATTTACGACCGGATAATGCAGTTTTTAGCCCTGTCCTGAAGCGTTATTTCCAAATGTTTTAACCGGGAATTTCACGAGAAACGCGTTCCGCTTCACGCCGTCCGACTCAGCCCAGATTTTCCCGCCGAACTCATCCACGATGCTGCGGGCGATGGACAGCCCCAAGCCGAACCCCGTGGTCTGCCCGCGGGAGGTGTCGACGCGGTAGAAACGCTCGAACACGTGCGCGCGCTCCTTGGGGGACAGCGGCATGCCTTCGCTTACGACGGAGAACAGCGCCTCCTTCTTGCTGTTCACCGTAAGCCCGACGAGGATGGGGCTTTTCTGCGCGCCGTATTTTATTGCGTTGTCGATTAAGATATCGGCGAGCCTGCGCAGCTTGTCCTGATCGCCGAGGAGGAAGACGTTTTCCTGTATTTCGCAGGTGATGCTTCGGTCAAGGTCAAACACAGCCGGCTCGAACATCAGCGCGGCGCCGGAGAGAACGAAGGAAAAGTTGACGGTCTCTTTGACGCCTGTTTTCTTCCGGCTGTCCGCGCGGGCAAGGTTTAAAAGGCTTTCGGTCAGCGCCTTCATGCGCTTGGATTCAGCGCGGATATTATCCAGCCGCATCCTGTTTTTCTCGTCTGTCACCGCGCCGGATTCAATCATCATATCGGTGTTGGACAAGATGACGGTCAGCGGCGTTTTCAACTCGTGGGATGCGTCGGTGACAAACTGGCGCTGCTTCTCCCACGCGCGCTCCACGGGCTTGACCATCCAGCGGGACAAAAGCACGCTGACGACGAGGAACAGCGTCAAAGCGCCAATCCCGATGACGAGAGAGGACAAGACCTGCGCCTTAAGCGAATCGCGCTCCAGAAACGTATCGGAAAACAGGTATTCCACCGTGCCGTCTGTGTTTACGTGCCGCCGATACCTGAGGTCATAGGCGGACACGTTGCCGTAGCTGATCGGGTTTCCATTTAAAGATTCCGCAATCCGGAGCAGTTCTTCGTCGCTTACGTAGCGGATTTGGTTTTGGGTCACCATAACCTTGCCGGTCGCGTCCATCGTCACGGCGGCGATGGGGATCGCCAGCCGCAGCGACCTGTCCGACGAATCCTCGGCGGGCGGCGGATCGCTGAAGGCGATATCGTTGCGGCGCTCGAAGAGCAACTTGGCCGAAAAGAACATGCCGGCAAGGATGGCGACGAGCAGCAAGCTTAAAAACGTCATCAGCACGATGATCAGTTTGTTGCGCAGCCTGCGAATCATGGCCTGGCCTCCAATCGGTATCCCAGCCTGCGGATGACGCGGATCTCCACCGAGGAATTGAGCAGCGTCAGCTTCTTGCGCAGAAAGGAGATATACGCCTCCACGTTGTTGTCGCCCGCGTCGGTGTCATAGCCCCAGACCTTGGTCAGCAGCGTTTCCTTGGAAAGAATGGTCTGCTGGTTTAACATCAGCAGCCGCAGGATTTCCGTTTCTTTCGCGCTGAGGTTGAGCGACTGCGCCCCGCAGCTGAGCCGGCTGTCAGAGGGAATGAGGGTCAGGTCGCCGAATATGATGTGTTCGGGGATGATATCGCCTTGCCGCCGGAGCACCGCGCGCAGGCAGGCGCGAAACTCCGCGTTTTCAAACGGTTTGGTCAGGTAATAATCCGCGCCCAGGTTGAGCCCCTGCACGCGGTCGGCAAGGTCCGCCCTGGCGGTGAGCATAAGCACGGGGGTCGCAAGCCCTTGGGCGCGCATGAGCTTCAAAACCTCAAACCCGTTGAGTTTGGGCAGCATCACGTCCAGCACAACGGCGTCGTATACGCCGGTCGAAGCGTTGTCCAGACCGCTTTCACCGTCGTGCGCGATATCCGCCGCATGGCCGTCCTGCGCGACCATATCCTTCAGCGTTCCGGCCAGCCGGATTTCATCCTCAATAATCAATATCCGCATGCGATTCCTTTCGGGTACAGAGGTCTTCAAGATCCTTTCTATCCACTAGAATACTACCGGCGGAACCTGAAAGCAACCTGAAAAAACTTTTCAGTTTCGTTTCAGCTAATGGTTGTAGGATGGCAGGGAAAGCATGGAAAGGCTGGTACCGAGATGACGAAACACAGGCCCGGGATAAAGGGAATCACCCGCTGGATCAGAGCGGCGGTTGTCCTTGTCGTTCTTGCCGCCGTTGGGCTTGTCGGCTGGATTTACCTGACTCCGCTGCTCACCGCGGACAGCATCACCCTGTACGACAGCTATACAGTGAAAACGGGTGACATTCAAACGACGCTGAGCTTTTCGGCGACGCTGGACGTGAAAAAATCCCAAACCTATACGGCAAGCGAGCTGAGCCGGGTGAAAGAGCTGTACGTGAAATCCGGCGACGAGGTGAAGGAAGACGACCCGCTGATGCTGTTGTCCAATGGCGAGCTGTTAACCGCAGGCTTTAGCGGTGTTATAAACGAAATCCGCGTCAAGGTGGGGGACTGGGTGCGCCCGAACTTCTCCGCGGCGCAGGTCTGCGACCTGCAAAACCTCCAGGTGACCATGAACGTAGACGAGTACGACGTGAAAGCTCTCACGGTGGGGCAGCCGTGCACGGTGACCGTGATCTCGCTGGGAATCGATTTTGAAACCGCCATCGCGCACATCAACCGCGTATCGTCCTCCTCGGGGACGCTGGCCTACTATACCGTCACCTGCGATCTGACAGTGCCGCCCGAGGTGCTGCCCGGGATGCGCGCCACGGTGAGCATTCCATCGCTGTCGGCGGAAGGTGTCAGCGCGCTTCCGCTCCAAGCCCTGGCCTTTGACGAAAACGACAGCCCGTATACGCTGATCAAAATCGCGGATGCCTATGAGAAACGGACTGTGGAAACGGGGCTTTCGGACGGCATGCTGGTGGAAATCAAAAGCGGCGTGCGCGCGGGCGACACCGTATACGCGGTCAGCGGCACACAGAGCGCTCAGGCGGGCATATCGTTTGAGGAGCTTTACCGCATGATTGCGGGCGAGAAAGTGGTTATTCACGAGACGAGCGCACAGCAGTTCGGCGACAGGCAAATACCGACCGACTTTGCCGGCCAGTTTCCGCAAGGCGTTCAGACAGAAGGCGCGCAGGATTCTACGACGACGTTTGCGGATATGCCGCAACCGGATACCGGCACCGCGCCTTAACAATCCAAAGGGGAGGATATACTGATGAAAAAGCTGATGATACTCTTAGCGGCATGCATGCTGCTGGTTCCGGCATTCGCGGCGGCGGAGGAGTTTGAGGGCAATGTGGCCGCGCCGGCCACGGCGCTCGTCACATCCCCGTACGGCGGAATTGTGCAATCCGTATCCGTGCGCGAAGGGCAGCATATCGAGGCGGGCGATGTGATCGCCCGTATGCAGACGGTCGGGGTTTACGCGCCGGAGGACGGCGCCGTCCGCGGCATCTTCGCCGATCCCGGCGACGCGGTTTCAAGCGAAGCCGTGCTCTACATTCAGCCCGTGAACGAATACGCCATTTCCTGCACCACAGCCAAGGCGTACGCGTCGCAGGATACGAAGTATGTGCGGGTGGGCGAGCCGGTGTACATCATCTCTGTGACGGACGACGCGTATCTGGGAGAAGGCGTGATCATCGCCGTGGATGAAACGGCCTACACCGTGCAGACGACGGCAGGCGATTTCCAACTGGATAAGAACGTATACATCTACCGCGACAGGGCGGGCACGACCGAGCAGCGCCTCGGCCGCGGCACGATATACCGCATGAGCGAGACGCCCGTTTACGGCAGCGGCAGCCTGCTCCATGTGTATGTGCGAAACGGCGAAACGGTAAAGCGCGGGCAGCTGCTGTTTGAAACCGTGGCGGGCGATATGCTCTATACGGCGGGGAGCGACGGGGTTATCCGCGCGGAGACTTCGGGCACCGTCGAGTCGTTGACTATCGCGGCGGGCAATAGCGTTCAAAAGGACGCCGTGATGATGACCATCATCCCGCCGTTTCAGTACGAGATCGAGTTTTTGATCGGCGAGGACCTCTTAAGCTCCGTGTACATAGGCCAGAAGGCAAACGTCGTGTTCAACTGGAGCGAGGACACGGGCGAGATTGTGCAGGGCGTGGTTTCGCGAATCTCCTATATAAGCGCGGAAGACAGCGCGGAGGCGGATTCGTCCGTATCCGAGGTGCAGTTCAAGGGCTATATCACCTTTGATGCGGATGATACGGTGAAGCTCGGCATGAGCGTGACCGTGGAAACGATGGATTGATTTGAGTTAAGGGGCGCAGAGGTAAAACGATGAGTGACACAGCGATGAATAAAACGATACGGCAAAAGAAGCGGCGCAAGCGGATCCGCAAGGTGATTATCTGGCTTGTGATCCTGCTGCTGGGATTTGGCGCGGTGAGCGTGTTTGTGCTTCCCAAGCTCAGAGCCGCCGCCACCTTGACCTACGACAGCTATACGGCGACGCGCGGCGCGATCTCAAACGCCATGAGCTTTTCGGGCTCCATCAGCGTGATCAACACGGAAACCCTGGCCGCGGAAGCGGCCGGCACGGTTCGCAAGATCTACGTGCAGGAGGACGAAGCCGTCACCCAGGGCCAGCGGCTGATCCGCCTGTCCAACGGCGAAATCCTGAAAGCCGGATTTGACGGTGAGGTGAACGAGATCAGCGTGGAGGAAGGCGACGAAGTAGCCGGCAACGACAGCCTGATTCAGATCGTGGACTTCCATAACCTCCAGGTGTCCATCCGCGTGGATGAATACTCCGTGGTCAGCGTGAGCGCGGGTCAGGCCTGCAGCGTCACCGTGACGGCGCTGGAACAGACTTTCGACAGCGAAATCACCCACATCAACCGCATTCCGGCGGGCGGTGTCTCCACCGCCTACTATACGGTGACGGCGGAATTCTCCGGATCGGCGGACGTGCTGCCCGGCATGCAGGTAACCGTGGTCATTCCCGAGGAAGAGGCCAGGGACGCCGTCATTCTAAGCCGCGACGCGCTGAGCTTCGGCCCCATGAACAATGCCAATGTGCTGATGCAAAACGATCAGGGCGAGATGGAGCAGGTTATGGTGGAAGTCGGCGTAGACAACGACAACTATGTGCAGATCGTAAGCGGTATTCAAACGGGCGACACCGTGTATAAGGCGGTCGCAAGCACGGAGGAAAGCGGCGGGCTGCTGAGCCTTTTCTCCAACCTGCGAGACCAGCAGCAAACGACAACCACCACCACAACGCAGTATCCCGCCGATTTCGATCCCTCCAACATGCCGCAGAACCGTACGTTTGACGGAAGCAGTTTCGGCGGCGGTATGCCATGAGCAGAGAGGATCACAGCATGCCTGCAGTAATGGAACCGTTCTTCCGGATGCGCGACATCGTGAAAAAGTACCCGATGGGCGACGAAGAATCGGTTGTTTTAAAAAACGTCAGCCTGGATATTCAAAACGGCGAATACCTGTCCGTGCTCGGCCCTTCCGGTAGCGGAAAATCCACACTGATGAACATTATCGGCTGCCTGGATAAGGCAACCTCGGGAGAGTATATCCTGCATGGTAAACTGATTGAGGCGCTGGACGAGGCGGAACTCGCGGAGATACGCGGGCGTGAGGTCGGGTTTATATTTCAGAACTCGCAGCTTCTACCCAAGCTCGACGCGCTGAAAAACGTGGAGCTGCCGCTTTTATACGCGGGGGTGCGCCCCGGCAAGCGTACGCGGCTGGCGAAGGAAATGCTCGAAAAAGTCGGGCTTGATGACCACATGCACCATTATCCCAATATGCTTTCGGGCGGCCAGCAGCAGCGCGTGGCCATCGCCCGCGCGCTGGTTACGCATCCGACTTTGCTTTTGGCGGACGAGCCGACCGGCGCGCTGGACCAGGCGACGGGACAGCAGATCATACGCCTGTTCGCGGAGTTGAACGCGGACGGGCATACCGTCATCATGATCACGCATGATATGAACGTCGCAAAGCACGCCAAGCGCACCGTGCATATCATCGACGGCATGCTCACCGAAGGCGGGGTGACGGCATGAAAACGTTGTTTATAAAGCTGATGGGCGGCGTGTACATGTTCACGGAAAGCGTGAAGATGTCCATCTCCAACATCATGCACAACCGCCTCCGCTCGTTTCTCACCATCCTGGGCGTGCTGATCGGCGTGACTGCGGTAATCGCCCTGATCACCACGGTGTCCGGCGTGAGTACCTCGCTGTCTAATTCGTTTACTTCCATGGGTGCGGATACGATGACCGTAACCGTGACGGGAAACGATCTCCAAGCGGGACTGACGGACGAAAACATGCGGGAAATCACACAGTTTGACGAGATCAGCGGCGTCATCCCCGGCGTGTCGGCCACGGTGGTCGTCGCCCGCGGCGACGTATTTGAATCGGACATTACGATGGTCGGTCGCAACCCCTTCTTCTTTACGGAGAACGACTCAGCCATTGAGCGCGGCCGGGGCGTGACTCCCGTGGATGTGCAGGAAAGCTCGAGAGTTTGCGTCGTCAACCACGATCTGGTGGACGAGTTTTTCTACGGTGTCGATCCGATCGGCCAGGCGCTGTATATCAACGACCTGCGCTTTACCGTGGTCGGGATCATCTCCGACGATATCGACGAATCGATTTCCGAGATGATCTCCGGCAGCCCCTCCATCATCGCGCCGTATACGGCGGTGCTCAAGATGAACTCGGCGCTCTACGTCAACTCCATCACCGTATATTTATCAGACCTCGGCAAGCGGGATACGGACGCCGTGGAAACGATTCTCGGCGAATACCTGGACGCGGTCTTCAGCTTTGAAGACGATACCTATACCATCACGACGCTTGAATCAATCCGGGAAATTATGGACACGATGCTTTCCATGATGAGCGCGCTGCTGTCGGGCATCGCTTCGATCTCATTGGTCGTCGGCGGCATTGGAATCATGAACATGATGCTGACGTGCGTGACCGAACGCACCATGGAAATCGGCATGAAGAAGGCCATCGGCGCGAAGCCCGGCCAGATTCAGATTCAATTCCTGATCGAGGCCTTTCTCCTGTCGATGATCGGCGGCATCGCGGGAATTATTCTGGGTATCGCCCTGTCCGCCGTCCTGTGCCAGGTGATGGGAACGCAGTTCACCATCTCGTATTCGGCAATCGCGCTAGGCGTAGGGTTTTCCGCCGCGGTCGGCATCCTGTTCGGATGGTCGCCCGCGCGCAAAGCAAGCAAACTCAATCCAATCGACGCGCTGCGTCGCATATGATCGTGGAGGGAAAAACGATGAGAAGAAAAGGAATGCTTTTGATCCTGGCGGTCTGCCTCCTTGCACCGGCATTGGCGCTTGCGGGCAACAGCTTTGAAGGATCGGTGGTTTCCAAAAATCCGGTCGCCGTCACCGCGCCCTTCGGCGGTGTGGTCGGTACGGTGGAGGTGCAGGCGGGTGACCGTGTGGCTTCGGGAGACGCCCTGGCCGGCGTGATCACCACCAAAGTCTACGCCCCCACGGCGGGCGAGGTGACGGGCGTGTTCGCGCAGGCGGGCGATGCGGTGGACAGCGCCGTGACGCGCTACGGCGCCGTGCTCTACCTGACCCCGGCGCATAAGTTCACCTTCAGCGCCGATTCAAGCAAAGCCTACGGCACGAACGAAAACATGTATGTGCATCTGGGCGAGGTGGTATACCTGCGCAGCTATAACCTGCAGATTTACAACACGGGCATGGGCGTCATCACCGCCGTGAGCGGGGAAAGCTTCACCGTGGAGTCGACGCAGGGCGAGTTCTGGATGGGGGAGACGCTGTCCATCTACCGGGAAGCTTCCTATGCGTCCACCAGCCGCATCGGGCGCGGCGATGTGACGCGCACCGCCGAAGTAGCCGTGAGCGGATCCGGCAGCATCCTCGCGATGCACGTGCAGGACGGCGAAGCGGTAGCACGCGGGCAGCTGTTGTATGAAACGGTGACAGGTGGGCTGGAAGGGTTGATTCCCAACGACAATCAGATACCTTCGCCTGTCGCGGGCATTGTGGAATCCGTCGGCGTATCGGCGGGGAACAGCCTGGAAAAAGGCGCGCTGGTCGCAATGGTCTGCCCGATCGAGAGCATGCAGGTGCTTATCGAGATCAACGAGTATGATTTGATGGACATCAAGGTCGGCGATCCGGTCAGCCTTACCTTCAGCTACGACGACAGGGGACTGAGTCCGGTCGAAGGCACTGTGGAGATGATCTCCGACATCAGCTTTTCCACCGATACGTCCAACGTGACTTACAATGCCTATATCGATTTTGCGCCCAACGAGAACATCCGCCTCGGCATGACCGTGATGGTAAGTATTCTGGACGGGCAGGAGGAAGAGGCGGCGGATACCCAGGAAGAGCCGATGCCGGCGCAAGAGGGCGATGGCGGCGACTTCATGCCGATGAACTGACCGGTCGGGAAGACACACAAAAAGACCGTTGGCTGAAGCCGGCGGTCTTTTGCGCGCAATCCATTCCTAAATATCCACGCCGAGCAGGGCTTTTGCGGCCAGGCCGATCAGGAAGGCGATCACCGCGACGCCCAGGCTGATGGAAACCATCTCCATAAAACGCCTGCGGAACGGCAGTCCCTTGGCGACGCTGATGTAGTAGTTGAACAACAAGATGACCAGCACCACGACGCAGACCATGAAAAACAGCGCGAGCGGCCACAGCGTATCCGGCAAGAGCAGGTAGGGCGTCACCAGCAGCGCCACGGTGATCAGGTAGGCGACGCCGGTGTATACGCTTGACTTCATGGCGTTTGCGTTGCCGTCCGCGCGCTCCGCCAGATAGTTGCTCGCAGCCATGGAGAGCGTGGCGCTGATGCCGGTGATGATGCCGCTTAAAGCTACGATACGGGTATTTTGCAGCGCGAAGCTCAGGCCCGCGATGGTGCCCGTCAGTTCCACCAGCGCGTCGTTTAGGCCGAGAACCATCGCGCCCACGTATTGCAGGCGTTCCTCATCCAGCATCGCGACGAGTTCCTTCTCGTGGCGCATCTCGTCCGCCTGCACATCGGTCGCCCGGGGGATTTCATCCTTCAGGCGGGCGTACACATCCACGGCGTTTGTCTCATCCCGCAGGATGCGCTTGATGACGAACGTATAGCCCAATATGCGCGATAGCAGCTTGAGGCGGAACAGTTTCCAATGGTCGGGACTGATCTCCTGCCGGCTGATGGTCTGCCAGTAAGCGGCGTGCGTCTTTTCGTCCGCGCTCATTTGGTGCAGTAAAGCGGCGTTTTCCGGGTTCTTCTCTTTCTTTGCGATAAAGGTGTACACCAGCGTGCCGGTTTCCTCATCCCGCTGGCTGCGCAGCACCGCCGCCTGCGCCTGTGCGCTCAGCGAATGAAAATCAGGTGTTTTGCGCTCCATACGCTGTTCCTCCTTCCAGATGAAAACGCAGCGGGATGGGTAATCCCCGCTGCGCAGTTTGTTATATCTCGGTTTGCTGTACCGCTATTTTCGGGTCGGACGCCTGAGGAACGCCGGAATGCCCAGATCGTCGCGCTCCGCGGAAGTCGTGTCCTGCTGCGGAGCCGCGGGCTGGCGGGCGGAGCGCTGCGGCTGCCTGCCCTGCATTTCGGGTTCGCGGGTGAAGTCCGGCTGCTGCTTTGCGCCATAGGTCTGGCCGTATTCCATCTGCGGGATATTCTGGTACGGGGTACCGCGCAGCACCTGCTCCGTGTCCGGCGCGCCATAGCCGTAGTCGCGCTGGCCGGGCTGCCCCTGCATGACATGCGGCATGGCTGCTGGCGTGGGCGCGCCGCCGAAGTTGCCGTAGTATCCGCCGCTCGGGCCGCCGTCCGATGCCGTGTCGACGTCGTCGTATGCCGACGCGGGATAATCCTGTTGCACAAAGGGGGTCGCCCCGTAGCTGCTGGAATAGCCGGTGTTCAGGTCGCCGCTGCCGAACGAATGCGCCCAGTCGCGGTCGTATCCCGTATCAGCCTTCGTCGTTTCCTTCTTCTGGGGGAACGGTACCTTTTCAAAGCCGGTGGCGATCACCGTAATGCGGACTTCATCGCCCAAATTATCGTCGATTCCCGCACCGAAGATGATGTTGGAGTCGTCGTCCGCTTCCTCCATCACGAGGCTCGCAGCCTCGTTGATATCGATTATGCTCATGTCGCTGCCGCCGGTGACGTTGATCAGTATGGCGCGCGCGCCCTCGATGTTGGTTTCCAGAAGCGGGCTCAATATTGCGTTTTTCGCGGCGTCCAGCAGCTTGTTTTCGCCCCTGCCCACGCCGATGCCCATGTGGGCAAGGCCGCCGGATTCCATGATGGTCTTCACGTCGGCAAAGTCGAGGTTAATCAAAGCGGGCACGGCGATCAGGTCGCTGATGCCCTGTATGCCCTGGCGCAGCACGTCGTCTGCGATACGGAACGCGTCCAGCATCGTCGTCCCTTTGGAAACGACCTGTAAAAGACGGTCGTTGGGAACCACGACCAGCGTGTCTACGCGCTGTTTTAACTCAATCACGCCCATTTCGGCGTTCTTCATGCGCTGTTTGCCTTCAAACTGGAAGGGTTTGGTGACTACGGCGATCGTCAGGCAGTTCAAATCGCGCGCGATTTCCGCGATGATCGGCGACGCGCCTGTGCCGGTGCCGCCGCCCATGCCGGCGGTAACGAATACCAGGTCCGCGCCGCGGATGGCCTGTGCTATTTCCTCTCTGCTTTCCTCGGCGGCTCTGCGGCCGATATCGGGTACGGCGCCCGCGCCCAGACCCTTGGTCAGCTTTTCACCGATCTGGATCGTGGTGCCGGCTTTGCTCATGGAGAGGGTTTGGCGGTCCGTATTCACGGCGATAAAATCGATGCCTTTCAGGCCCGAATCCACCATGCGGTTGATGGCGTTGTTGCCCGCACCGCCGCAGCCGATCACTTTTATACTGGCAAAGCTCTGCTGATCCTCAATTTGAAACTCTAGCACAGTGTTTCCTCCTACTGACTTGCGTTTGATGCCGTCCTCTGCAAAATGACGATTAGGGGGGGTCGACATGAAATCCCCTAGCTGCCAAGCAAATTTTTGAAGAATTCCTTTACGCCGCCGGATGAGGCGCTGGGGGCGGTGCGTGCTTCCACCGTGTCGATGATCAGGTCCATCAGGCCCATGGCGCTTGCATAGATGGGGCTGGACAGCTTGATCGTCCGCTTCACGGTTTCCCGCACGGGCTTGCCGAGGCGGCCGGAAAGGTAATCCCGCCCGCCGCGGTTGAGCGCCAGACCGCCGCCGGTCAGGAAGATTGCGGACCAGTTGCCCATTTTGATTCCGCTCTCCTCGATACTCTTTTTAATCATATCGGAGATCTCGTCCACGCGGGGCTCCAGCACCGCGGCAACCGCCTCCTGCGTAAAGGTTTCGTGCTTCACGCCTTCGCCCATGGAAACGGAGTAGCTCTGGCTTTTGCCCGAAACCCCGTACACGTATTCGCGTTTGATCTGCTCCGCGCTGGGAAGGGGGATCGACAATCCCTCCGCCACGTCGGCCGCGATATGGCCGCCGCCGATGGGCATGGACTTCTGGTAAATCACGGCGTCGCCTTCGACTACCATCACGTCCGTGCAGGTGTACCCGATGTCGATCAGGATCGCCGTGCGATCCCGGTCCTCTTCCAGCAGGTAGAGCATCGCTTCGCCGGTGCAGCTGGAGAAAAATCCGCTGACCGCGATGTTTAAGTCGCGCAGCCGCGCCATGATATCGTCCAGGAAGAACGTATCCGCCACCACGAAGGAAACCAGAGCTTTCAGCTCCGAGCCTTTCATGCCGACGGGCTCGAGCGTTTTCTTGCCGCCGTCCACCATAAACCACGCGGGGCTTCGGTGCACCACCACGCCGCGCACGGGGGAGAGCTGTTTATCCGCTTCCGTAAAAATCCGTTCCACGTGCTTTGGCGATACGCGCGGGTCTGCGCCCTGGATGGTTACCGAGGTTTCCACGACGTATACGCGGGTAAATTCGCCGGGAACGCCCACGTTGATCTCTTTGAGCTTCCGCTTGGCCTGCGATTCCGCCTCCGTGATCGATTGCAGGATCGCGTCGTTGAGAATCACCGGGTTATTCCACTCGCCGTCGATATACCCGTCGTATGCGGCAATACCGGCGCCGACGATATCGCACCGTTGATTCCCGCTGGTCTCGGAGATCAGCGTAACAATTTTGCTTGTGCCGAAGTCAATCGCGGCAATTGTTGATTTCATTGCTAAACATTCCCCTGTTCCTTCATGGTCTGCGGTTCATATTCCAAGCACTGCTGTTTCTTCTATACTATCCATATTCCAGAGCAAGCTCAAGATGCACATCCGTCATTGACATCTGCGAATAATTAGAAAGCGCCATATTCTATTGTATCCTTTTTACAAGGATTTCGCAATAGTATACGCTCTCTTTTTCCGTTTCCCGCAGCCGCAACCCGTGTGTCGAACGGATACGGCGGGCTGAGGCCGCCTGCCTGCGCCTGCTGCCAAGTCCCGCGCACAGTCCGGCTTGCTCCTTCCCGTTAAGTATACCACGGGATGCGCGCTATCGGCAACTCCGCTTAAACCTTGTTACAAGAGCCGCGCCATGAAACCGGTTGAAAATCGCGGGCCAACATGGTACATTGAAGGCTGGGAATACACTGTTGGAGGCATAGGATGGCGGACCGCATCGAACGGCTGTTGGAACGGGTGGAAAAGCCCGTCAGGTATATCGGCGGCGAGGTGAACGCTGCGGTCATCCCCTTTCATGAGGCGGAGGTGACTTTTGCGTTCTGCTTTCCGGATACCTACGAGGTCGCCATGTCCCACCTGGGGATGAAAATCCTGTACGGCATTTTAAACGGCATGCGGGGCGTGCTGTGCGAGCGGGTGTGTATGCCGTGGGTGGATATGCTGGACGCCATGCGGGAAGAACAGGCCGAGCTGTTCTCGCTGGAAAGCCGCACGCCGCTGCACAGGTTCGACATCCTCGGCTTCACGCTCCAGTACGAAATGAGCTACACCAATATCCTGCATATGCTGTCGTTGGGCGGCGTGCCTGTGAAGGCGGCGGACAGGGGCGATAACGACCCGATCGTCATCGCAGGCGGGCCCTGCGCGGCCAACCCCGAGCCGCTGCACGCGTTTTTCGACGCGTTTTTGATCGGCGACGGCGAGGACGTGATACGGGAGGTCACCAACCTGCTGCGCGGCTGCAAGCAAATGGACGTTCCCCGCAAGGAACGGCTGCTGCGGTTATCGCATATCGAGGGCGTATATGTGCCTTCGCTGTACGAAGTCGAGTATCACGCGGACGGCACGATCGCGGGTTTTGCGCCGGCCGATGCGTCCGCGCCAAAAACAATCCGCAAGCGCTTTGTGAACGATTTCGAAAATGCGTTCTATCCCACGGCGCCGCCCGTGCCGTATA
>JBDRTL010000223.1:0-4553 GCA_043824045.1 Bacillota bacterium | reverse complement strand
ATTCCCTGGGCGTGACCCTCTACTACACCGCGCTGTCCGTGCCCGGTATCGTCGTCACCATGTTTGTGCTGGCGCTGCTGCTCAATACAAAAACCAAAGGTATCTCGGTGTTCCGCACGATCTTCTATATCCCCGCCATTGTACCCGCCGTGGCGTACTCGGTGCTGTGGATGTTTATCTACCAGCCGCAGTTCGGGCTGATAAACAACCTGCTGGAAATAATCGGCATCCCGCCGCAGGACTGGATCTACGGCGAAAAAAGCGTAATTCCCGCACTGGCGCTGGCGTCCATCTGGGGCGCCGGCAATACCATGATCGTCTATTTGGCGGGGCTGCAGGGCATACCGGCGGAGCTGTATGAATCTATGGAGATGGACGGCGGCGGCGCAATGCACAAGCTATGGTTCATTACGGTTCCCATGATGAGCCCGGTCATCTTTTATAACATGACGATGACTATCATAACCAGCATGCAGACCTTTACCCAGTCGTTCATTATGACAGGCGGCGGTCCCAACAACGCAAGCCTTTTCTACGTGCTGCATATGTACCGGGTTGCGTTTTACAATCAGCAAATGGGCTACGCTTCGGCGATGTCCTGGCTGTTATTCTTGCTGGTGGGCGTGATCACAGTGATCGTGTTCAAATTATCCGACACCTGGGTGTTCTATGAAAGCGGTGGCGGCGATGAAAAATAGAAGGCGGCAGATCAGCCGTGTTTTGACTATGGTTTTGATGATCATACTGTCGGGCGTCTTTATCTTTCCGTTTTTCTGGCTGGTCAGAGGCTCGTTTATGCGCTCTATCGAGATCTTCACCATGCCCATGAAGTGGCTGCCGGATCGGCTTATGGTGGAGAACTATGTGCAGGCCCTGACGAAAATCCCGTTTTTGACTTATTTCAAAAATACAGCGATCATCGTCACATTCAACGTAATCGGCTGCGTGCTCAGCTCCAGCTTCGCAGCGTTCGGCTTTTCCAGAATCCGGTTCCGGGGGCGAAACTTCTGGTTCGCGGTCATGATGTCCACGATGATGATCCCGGATATATCCCTGCTGATCCCGCAGTTCATCGGATGGAAGACGCTGGGTGCATACGATACGTTCTATCCGCTCATCGTACCCGCGTTTTTCAGCAAGGCGCTGTTTGTGTTTCTCATTCGGCAGTTTTTCAGCACCATTCCCAAGGCGTACGATGAGGCGGCCTTTATTGACGGCGCCAACTACATGACCATCTATGCCCGCATCATGCTGCCATTGTCCAAACCGGTGCTTGCGACGATCGGTGTTTTTACGTTCATGTTTCAATGGAACGATTTTTTCGGCCCCCTTATCTATTTAAGCTCCAGCGACAAGTATACGCTCTCTTTGGGCCTGCAAAGCTTCCTTGGGCAATATACGTCGCAATGGAATCTGCTGATGGCCGCATCCTCTCTGATCATCCTCCCGATGATCCTGCTTTTCTTCTTTGCGCAGCGCTTCTTTATCGAAGGCATCGCGTTCACAGGACTGAAGGGATAAACGATGCACAATGTACGATTGATATCTTCCAGCCCGGAAGCCTGCTGGCTGGAACGTCCAGCGCCTGCCGGCGGCGGAGCTGTTCATTTAACCGTTTTGGAATCGCAATTTCAGCGCATCGAAGGCTTTGGCGGCTGTTTCAACGAACTGGGGTGGATTGCCCTGTCACAGCTGGATGAAGCTATGCGTAAACAAGCGCTGGACGCGCTATTCGATCCTGTCAGCGGCTGCCGCTTCAGCCTCTGCCGCTTGCCCATCGGCGCGAGCGATTACGCGGAGGATTGGTACAGCCTTGCTGAGGTGGACGAAGATTACGCCTTGCGTTCGTTTTCCATTGACAGGGATCGGCGGCATCTGCTCCCTTATCTGCGCGAAGCGCTTGTCAGGCAGCCGGACATGCGGTTATTCGCTTCCCCCTGGAGCCCGCCGGTATGGATGAAGAGCCCGCGTGTCTACAATTTCGGTGTATTGCGTTGGGAAAAGAAGGTGCTGGAATCCTATGCCCGCTATTTCGTCAAATACATCCGGGCCTACGAAGCCCTTGGTATTCGTATCGAGCAGATTCATCCGCAGAACGAGCCTGCCTCGAACCAGAAGTTCCCTTCCTGCCGCTGGACGGGAGAACAACTGCGTGAGTTTATCGCTGAGTATTTGGGTCCGCTGTTTGAAACAGAGGGCATCAACACGCAAATCTGGCTGGGCACGATCAACGCGCCCGAAGCCGATGATTATCTGCACACAGACTATGATGCATTCGCAGGAACCGTACTTGGCGATGAGCGGGCGCGGCGGTATATTGCAGGCGTCGGATATCAATGGGGCGGAAAGCACGCCATCCAGCGTACGCATGAAGCATGGCCGGATTTGCCCCTGCTGCAAACAGAAAACGAGTGTGGAGACGGCAAAAACACCTGGGAATACGCCGCCTATGTGTTCTCCCTCATGAAGCACTATTTCAGCAACGGCGCGAGCGGCTATGTTTACTGGAATATGGCGCTTTTGCCACGCGGGCGCAGTACCTGGGGGTGGGAACAAAACACGATGATTACTGCCGATCCCGTACAAAACCGTATCGTCTTCAATCCTGAATACTATCTGATGAAGCATTTTTCGCATTGTATTGACAACGGCGCCATTCGCTTAGGTACCTCAGGACCGCTGAGCGCTAATGCGCTGGCGTTCCGCAATCCGAACGGCTCGACGGCGGTCGTGTTGTGCAATTCTCTGGATACGGAGCGGCAGGCTACCGTCGCCGGATGCGACGGCGTTTGGGATATTCCGATGCCGCCCTGTTCCTTCCATACGCTGATGATTCCAGCCGGAAAACAGTAAAAGGAGGCAGACGCATGCTGAGGCAAGCTCTGGACGGCCACTGGCGTGTAACCTGGAAACCCTACGGATCAACCGTCGACCCGTTCCTTGCCGCGCACTTTGTGCCGGAGGGGTGGCTGGACGCCGTGATACCAGAAGATATCCATGCTACCCTGCGGCGCGCGGGACTGGTGAGAGGTCACTTTATGGGAAAGGATCCTGCAGAGGATCAATGGATAGAAGATGCCGACTGGATTTATTATAAGGAGTTCTTCGCAGATAAACCATTCTATGATACAAAGGTGACGCTTGATTTTGACGGCCTGGATACGTTGTGCGATCTCTATCTCAACGGTGAACGTATCGGTTCCACGCGCAACATGTTTCTGGGATACTCCTTTGACGTGACCGATTCCCTGCGGTATGCAAGCCGCAACGTGCTGATTGTGCACATCCGCTCCGCCGTAAAGTCCGTGACAGGCGAAAGCCGGGAGAACCTTTTCAGCAGCAATGCCTACGACCGCCTGTTCCTGCGCAAGGCGCAGATGAATTTCGCATGGGATTTCTGCGGGCGGTATGTGACGGCCGGTATTTGGAAAAGCGTCTCCCTGCAATCCTTCGATCATAACCGTATCAGCCGCTGGTACTTTACGACCCGTAAAATTACGTCCGAAGCCGCCGACATCCAGCTGGACGTAGCGATCACGGAGGATATGGAACCGCTCGGCACTTACGCAGTGCGTATAGAATTGCTGGAGGGTGAAACGCCCGTGTTCCAAAAAACGGGCGATGCGCAGGAGATGGCTTACACACGATTCTCCATTCCTCACCCACGGCTCTGGCAGCCGATGCCCAATGGCGATCCGTATTTATATCAACTGAGAATTACGCTGCTGCGCAACGGCAATATCATAGAACAGATCTCGCGCAAAGCAGGCATCCGCACCGTTCGGGTGGTGCAGGAACCGCAGGAAGACGGGACTTCCTTCCTGTTTGAAGTGAACGGGCGGAAACTATTTGCGCGAGGCGCCAACTGGGTGCCGCTGAACGTTCTGTACACGGATATCCGGGCCGCCGATTATCAAAGGGCGCTGTGCTACGCCGTGCACGGCAACATCAATATGCTGCGCGTCTGGGGCGGCGGCATCTACGAGTACGACTGTTTTTACGATCTGTGCGACCAGTACGGCATCCTTGTCTGTCAGGATTTTATGCTGGCTTGCGGCATCTATCCGCAAAGCGGGGCGTTTCTGGACAATCTGGCGGAGGAAGCCGACTACAACATTCTTAAGCTGCGCAATCATGCCTGCCTGGCTGCGTGGATGGGCGATAACGAAAACGATATCGCCTACGGATGGGGCAACCGCGCGCACGACTTTAGGAGCGACAAACTGAATCGGGGTATTCTCCTGGAGGCATGCGCGCGGCTGGATCCGGAGCGGTTTTACATGCCCAGTTCGCCCTGCAGTCCGTTTGCCGAAGCGGAGGGCGGCGATACGCCAAACGCCGCCTGTCAGGGAGACACACACCTGTACCTGTTTTCATTGGATCCTCAATCGGAAAAGTTTTATCGGAATGTCCGGGATATCCGTCCACGATTCGTCAGCGAGTTCGGCTTTCTTTCTTTTCCGGATAGGGAAACCTATTTCCGGTTCAACTTTTTCCGCAAACAGCCCGCCATGCTGGAGCCTTCCCTGCCTAGTTTTCCAAGCCCCGAAGCC
>JBDRTL010000222.1:0-3705 GCA_043824045.1 Bacillota bacterium | reverse complement strand
CTGGCCGTGCTCGGCGTGTACATGCTGCTGATTTTGCGCATGGAGTACCTCTCATTCTACACGAAGGAGCGCTTCGGGCAGATGGTGATCATCGGTGTGCTGAGCATGATGCTGTTCCACGTGTTCCAAAACGTTGCGATGACGATCGGGTTTATGCCGATTACAGGCATCCCGCTGCCGTTTTTAAGCTACGGGGGCAGCAACCTGGTCACCAATATGGCGGGTATCGGGCTGGTGCTGAACATGGTGATGAACCGCAGCGTGACCAGCATGAAGGGGCTTACGCCGCAGACGCGCATGAAGGGGCGGTATACGGGATGATGCGCCTGTTTATCGGCCTGGCGCTGCCAGACGAAGTGAAGGATGCGCTTTATAGCATTGTGTCGGGCATGCGCCTGCGGGGCCAGCCGACCGAACGGGAGAACTATCATCTCACACTGGCGTTTCTGGGCGCGCGCGGGGAAGAGCAGGTTGCGCAGCTTCATCCGATCATTTCGGCGGCGGCGGAGGAATGCCCGCCGCTCACGCTTGCCGTGAAAGGCACGGGCTTTTTCGGCAGGCGGGAGAGCGCGCTGCTGTACGCAGAGCTATCGTATTGCAAGCCGCTGCTTTCGCTTTCCGATTCCCTGCGCAGGCTTTTGACCGAAGCGGGGGAGGCCTTCGACGGTAAACCCTTCGCGCCGCACATCACGCTTGCGCGCAAGGCGGACCTGACGGCCGCGGCGCCCGGCGCGCCGATGCAAATGGTTCCGTTCACGGTACACAAACTCACGCTGTTTCACTCCGTGCGGATACAGGGCGACCTGCGCTACCGGCCGGTGTTTTAAGCGCCGTTTCGAAAGGAGCCAGTCAAGGCATGAAAAAGGTGGTGCTGTTTCACTTTGAAAGCTGCCCGTTTTGCAGGGTTGCCCGCCGCTGGATCGGCGAAGCGCAGACGGAAAACCCCGCCCTGCAGGCCGTGGAAATCGAACTGATCGACGAACGGCAGCACCCCGCGATCGCGCGGCAGTATGATTACTGGCTCGTTCCCACCTTTTACGTGGACGGCAATAAGGTGCACGAAGGCGTGTGCACCAAACATACGGTTCTCGAGATTTTACAAATGGGCTGTGAATAAACCGGAAAGAACAGCTCATCGTTCCGGCCGCAGGCTTTTCTGTCCCGTTTGCGCCGGTACGTTTGCTCTGCCCGGACGCACAGAGGCCGCCGTGGTTTTACCCATGCAATCTGCGCCGCGGCGCTTGACAGAAGATTCGGGATGGTATACGCTTAGTCCAGAAAACCGCAAATGACTACTGCGTTGCCGTGTCCCCGGGATGTCGTGAAAAAATTCAAATTGCATACATGCGTGAGGAGGTTTGATCTATGAAAAAGGCAATCATCGCACTTGCCGCAGCCGCGCTGCTGCTGTGCGGCGTCACCGCCGCGGCGGCAGCCGGCGTCACCGGTCACTTTATCAGCGAAGAAGACGGCACCTACGTCATCATTCTCAAAGAACCCATCAGCAAAACCCTCGACGGCGTATACATCGGCAACAGCAATTTCACGCTCAATCTGAAACGGGAAGATCAAAAGGACGGCTCCACCCGCATCTATACCCCGCTGGACGAGAGCACCGCCATCATCGACCTGCTGCTGCGGTATGAAGACGACGGCAAGCAGGCTGCCCTGGTATCGGGGGACATCGCCCGCTTTAGCGGCGAGGGCGCGCTGATTGATGATCAAAGCATGATGGATATGCTGGATGTGCGCTTCATCCGCCAGGAGGTGCCGGCTGTGTCCGAACTCCAGGGCACCCGGTGGAACCGGTACACGATGACCATCTCCGGCAGCGAGCGGTCGTATCCCTTTGACGGATCGGTTATCGAATTCTTTGATACGGAAGAAAACGCGGGCCAGATCCCCGACAACGAAGTGAGAACCTACCCCTTCACATACGAGGTCGATGAAGACAGCCTGATTCTGAAAATCGAGGCAGGCGGGGAAACGACCGAAGCCACCGTCAAAATCGACAGCAACGTGCTGATCGTAAAAATCAAAAACTCCACCCTGTATTTCCTGCCCGCGACTCCGTAACCACAGGCGGGATTGCGCGCAGATCTGCAAAACCCGGCATCCGTATTCGATACGGAGCCGGGTTTTATATACCGACAGGTGTTTTCTTGCCGGATTATCCGCGTATCTTTTGAAGCAGCGTCACAACTTCCTCCTGTTTGAGCACCTTGCCGTATGCGACCACCTTGCCGTCCACCACCAGCGCGGGGGTGGACATCACCCCGTAGGCGGCGATCTGCGCAAAATCGGTCACATGGTCGATTGTCGTATCCATGCCAAGCTGCGCAAGCGCGGCCTTGGTGGCCGCCTCCAGCGCGTTGCACTTGGCGCACCCGCTGCCAAGCACCTTGACTGACGCGCCTTCTGCCCTGGCTGCCTGCGCCGCGTCCATGCCCTGCGCGCCGCAGTTGCCGCCGCAGCAGCAGGGCTGATTTTCTTTAGGATTCTTTTTACCGAATAATGCCATCGTCAAGTCCTCCTTACATCGTATGGGAGCTGTATTTTCAATAAACCAAAATAGTTGGTATTGATTACCGCCTAATTTTACTGTGTCTGGTTGAGCTTGTAAACTTCGTTTTGCTGCTGCGCGGTCAGCGACTTTTCGGTTACTCCGGCAATCGCAAATATACCGATGATGCTCAGCAGCAGCCGAACCAGCGTGAACGGCAATCCCAAGCTGGCCGCTTCAAATGTCAGCATCGGGATTTTAGTGGTAGACCACGCACCGATGAAAATGAAAACATTGCGCAGGCTGCTTTCTTTTTTCAGCATCACGCCGGCCACAGGAAAAGCCGCGTACAGCGGGCCTGCCGCCGCGGAGCCAAGCAGGAAAGCTATCAGGATTCCTTTCAGGCCCGAGCCTTTGCCGGTATACCTCATCATGGTCGCGCGATCCACCCACACATCCAGAAGCCCCAGCAGAACGAAAATCGGGGGAATGACCGCCAGCATTTCCAATAAATTCTGCACAGTCAGTTCGACCGACATTTTCCCGATTTCCGGCAGCGCCAGTCCAATCGCGATGTTCGCCAGCAGCAGCAGTAAAAACAGCCGGTAGCGTTTTACAAATGTTTTCATTTACAGCACCACCCCCATCACAAATGCCACGATGAGTGAAAAGAGATACGCGGAAACATTGCGGACAATCGTCACACGCTTGCCGAAGGTCTTCATCTCCATGGGGATCGTGACGATCCCCACCATCATGAGCGTCGAAACGAACGCTGCGATCTGCATGTAGCCCGCCCCGCTCTTAAGTAGCGCGGCAGCCAGCGGGAAGGCGACAAACCCCGGGATCAGCGTAATCGAGCCGACGAGGGAAGCGGCCAGCACGCCCCAGACGCCGGAATTTGTCCCCAGCAGCTTCGTGATCGTTTCCGGGCTTAAGATAGCAAACTCCAGGCCGATGATTATAAGGATGGAGAGAAACTGCGGCAGGAGGTTCTCAAAGGATTTCAGTGCCTTATTCATTGACAGAACTGTCTTTTTCGATGAAGGTATCGGACTGAGGAACATACGCCTCAGGTTGGTAATAGTCGTAATATGAAACAAAGTACTCAACAGCAGTATTTGGGAGCAATTCTTTAAATTCATTAGCTAGCTGTGCCGCGAGTGTCTTATTAGGGGCAAGCACGAGTGTTGGGCGCTGCA
>JBDRTL010000221.1:0-6027 GCA_043824045.1 Bacillota bacterium | reverse complement strand
CTATTTTCTGATGCGGGAGATGCCGTTCGGATCCGACGGGCAGTTCAGCTACGAGGCGCTGCTAAAGCGCATCAACGCCGATCTGGCCAACGATCTGGGCAACCTCCTGAGCCGCACCGTCGCCATGGTGGAGAAGTACTTCGGCGGCAGCGTCCCCGCGCCCAACGCGTATGAAGACGCGGACAGCCGCCTGATCGCGCTGGCCGTGGATACGCCCAAAAAGGTAAAGCGGCAGATGGACGACCTGCAGTATTCCGCCGCGCTGGTGGAACTCTGGGCGCTGATCGGCGAGGCCAACCGCTATATCGACCAGACCGCGCCGTGGAACCTCGTGAAAACCGATGAGGGCAAGGTACGCCTTCGGACCGTCATGTATGTGCTGTGCGAATGCCTGCGCTTTATCGGCGTGCTGATCGCGCCCACCATGCCAAAAACACCCGCGAAGCTCTTTTCGCAGCTGGGGGTTGCGGACGGCGCGCTACAGACCCTCGCGTCGCTTGAAAGCTTTGGCAAAATCGCCGCTGGAACGAAAGTACGCAAGGGCGAAGCCCTGTTCCCGCGCATCGACGTGGAGAAGGAACTCAAAGATATTATCCCCGACGTCAAGGACACGCCCGCCGGAACAGCGCCCGAAAAGCCCGCCGAAATCACCATCGACGAGTTTGCCAAAGTGCAGCTTCGCGTGGCGCGCGTGCTCACGGCGGAGAAGGTTAAAAACAGCGACAAGCTTTTAAAGCTCACCCTTTCGCTTGGTAAAGCCGAGCCCGAACGCACGGTGCTCAGCGGCATCGCGCAGTTCTACACGCCGGCAGATATAGTTGGCAGGCAGGTCGTGCTCGTGAAGAACCTGAAACACGTGAAGATCCGCGGCATTTTGAGCGAGGGTATGATTTTATGCGCCTCGGACAATACGGACGCCGTGCTCAAACTCGTATCGCCCGAAAGCGGCGCGCAGGACGGAGATATCGTGCGATGATCGATTCCCATTGCCATCTGGAGGACGACCGCTTTTTGGGCGAGGTGGAGCAAACGCTTGCCCGCATGCGGGCGGCGGGCGTGGACCGCTGCATCCTGGCGGGCAGCGACGCAGCCTCCAACGAGCGCGTCGTCGCCCTGACGGAGCAATACCCCTGCGTCTACGGCGTGGTCGGCGTGCATCCGCATGAGGCGAAATTTTTCACGGAAGAGACGCTTGCCCGCATGGACGCGTGGCTTGCGCATCCGCGCATCGTAGGCGTCGGGGAGATCGGGCTGGATTACTACTACGACCACTCCCCCCACGACGCGCAGCGCGAGGCGATGGCCGCGCAGCTGGACTACGCCTGCCGCAAGGGCGTGCCCGCCGTGTTCCATGTGCGGGACGCGCACGGCGACTTTACCGAACTCCTGCGCGCTCGCAAAGACAAGCTCCCGCAGGGTGTGATGCACTGCTATACCGGCAGCCTGGAAAGCGCGAAAGTTTATCTGCATATGGGATTGTATATTTCGTTCTCGGGGTCCGTCACCTTTAAAAACGCAAAAAACCTGCAGGAGGTCGCGCGGTATGTGCCGCTTGACCGCCTGCTGGTGGAGACCGACAGCCCCTATCTCACGCCCGTGCCGATGCGCGGCAAGCGCAACGAGCCCGCCTATGTGCGGTATGTGGCGGAGCAGGTTGCCGCGCTGAAAGGAATCCCGGTTGACGAATTGGCCGCCCGCGCCACGGCGAACACCGAGCGGCTGTTTAAGTTATAAACGCTCAGCCTTTCTTCCCGAAAGCGACGGGGCATACGGTGCGGCACAGGTTGCATTCCGTCGTATCGTATCCCCTTGCCGTTTTTTGCCCATAGGAATATTCTCTGCACAGCTTTTGCACCACGCAGCCGTCTTGAATCGCCCCCACGGGGCAGCTGTCCACGCATTTCGTACAGCCTTGGATGCACATGTTCTTCGCCAATGGATCGGACGGCAGCGGCGTGTCGGTCAGCACGGCGCCGATGTTTAGCATGTTCCCGAACTCTTGGGAGAGCAGCAGCGTGTTTTTGCCAAGCGTGCCGATTCCGGCGCACACGGCGGCATGCTTCATCGAGAGCAGGCCCCGCCCCTCCTTATGCTCCGCGTCCCAGTATTCATAGGGGCTGTCGCAGGGCAACGGCACGGCGGTGCAGCCGTCGCACCGCTGTTCCAGTGCCTTTGCCAACTGCAGTGAAAGCTGATCGATTGCATGGGTGGAAAGATCATTGTAATGGTTGTATATCAGTCTCGGATTGACCTTTACCAGGCCTTTTGGCAGTATAAGGCCGATGACGATCACAGTTTTGCAGCCTGCGTATAAATCCAGCGGCGAGAACCCTTCCGGCGTGTCCGCAAAGCGGTCTATCGCCGCAAACCCGCATACGTCCGCGCCCAGAGATAATGCCAGTTCCCGCATGGTTTCTTTCATCAAACAAACACCTCCCGCTCAATCCCGCTTTATAATAACACGAAAGCCCGATATCGTCACCGATATCGGGCGCAGGCCGTTAACAAACCACGTTTGGCAACGGGATGACAGCTTGTTCAGAAAGTCTCGGATGCGAGAAGCCAAGCAAGGCGAGGGCTGAGCTTACTCCCTTGTAAGTGATGCCCTTGCCGATGCGAAGGCGACAATAAGGGAGGGCGAACGCCCGACTAGCGCTATATTTGCGAAGCAAATGAAGCGCGTAGCCTCGCGCAAGCAGTTAGCGCGGAGCGAGGCCGCAATAGTAGCCGGGGCTTTATCAACAAGCTAAGCCCGATATCGTCACCGATATCGGGCTTCTATCACTCCGCCGTCAGCATTATACTTCCGCGGCGATATCGGACGATTTGGTCGGCAGCGCGCGCTGCACATTGCCGCTGCGCAGGCAGCGGGTGCACACGTTCAGCCGTCTCACCTGACCGTTCATCTCCACGCGGACGCGCTGCACGTTCGGCGCCCATACACGATGGGTTTTGCGATTGGAGTGGCTGACGAGATTGCCGTTGAGCGTACCCTTCTCGCAGACTTCACAGAACTTACCCATTTGCTACACCTCCTAACGGGAGATTTCAATCGTTACAACCTGATTATTCTATCATCGATTTGCGGGTTTTGCAAGGGGTGCGCGCCATTTTTCTGCAAATCACTCCTGCCCGATCGCGCTGAAGAGTTCGGCCATGGAAAACGGATAGGTCAGCACGCCTTCCACTTCACCCGCGATCGTCCCCGCCTGGATGAAGAACACGAAGTTTCCGTCCCCGTCGAAATAGAAATCATCCTGCGGCGTAAACGCGCGTCGGACGTCGTCTTCCGTCAGGTCCGGAAAGTAGGCCTTTTGCATCGCGCCGGCCTCGTAGCGCACGATTTGCCAAACCAGCCCGTACACAAGCTCGGACGCGTAGTCCCCCGCCTGGTCGGTTTCCTCCTGCTCAAGCCCCATGGCCTGCGAAAGCGAGATGGGCTGCCCGGCGTAGATGCCGCCGAGCGCAAACACGGCGGACACCCAGTTTTCGACCAGGGTGTTGCCTAGAAACTGCTGGCTGATCAAAAGCACGCTCAGGTGTTCTTGGGTTTCGGCGGTCACGCGGTAATCCAGGTTCACGTAATACGCGGGCCCGCCCGCCGCTGGCAACTCCGCCGGAATACCGGCCGTTTCCAGGGTAATGGCGTTCACGATATCGGCGGCATAGGACTGAAAGTACCGGTTCACCGCTTCGTTCTGCGGCTGCCCCGCCGGAAACTGGGGCAGCCGGTAGCGATACACAAAGGAAGCCGTATCCGCGGCGCTTCCCTGCGGGTAAAATACTTCACCGCGCAGGGAAGCATCCTGCGGCACAACCTGCGCCGACGCGCCCGCCACAAGCAGCAGCAGGAGCATTGCTGTGCACAGTACACGTTTCATCCGCCGCACCTCTTATTATCCTACGCTGACTTCGTCCACCACAAAGGAGTTTTCCAGATACATCGTGTACATGCTGTAGTCGATTGTTTGATCCGTGGGATAAATCAGCTGCGTCATATAGATATACTTGTCCGTGACCACATACACCGCAAAGACCGAGTTTCCGTCCGCTGTTTCAAAAGCGACGGTGGCGTACTGGAACATCTCGCTTATGTTCGTGCGGGCGTCGACGGCCTGTGCGACCGTCATTGCGTGCTCGCTCAGGCTTACGCCGTCGGTATTGTCCATGCGCTTGACCATGAAGCTCGCGCTGCCGTCAGCCGTCACGGCGTTCGCGCCGCTTAAGTCCTCGATGAAGCTCGCTTCCGGGAAAAGGCTTGGGTACAGCAGCGAGAAGCCGAGCTTGGAGTTGATGTATTCCACGAGAATGGTATTGGTATACTCCTGCAGCTGTAACTCCATCAAAAGTTCGGAACCGACAGAGAACCCTTCGACCCGGTATCCGCCCATCGCCGTCGCGTCGGCTTTCAGGGTGTAGATCGCGCGATCCTCCCAGAAGAGGGATTGATAATCCGCGGCGGTCATCTGGTCGATGGGCATCGTGCCGCGGTACAGTTCGCCGATCAGGTACGTATCCCCGTTATCGGCCGCCTGCGAAAGCACGGGCAGGAATCCGATGTAGTCCTCCGCGGTTTCGGGCGGGGTGATCGCGCCCAGCGCGGGCAGCTGCGCGGAGAAGATGCTCTTTAGGTACTGCTCCTGCAGCGTCACGTCGGTGAGCATCTCCTGCGTAATGCCAAGCGCCGGATCGGCCAGCAACCCGTTGGTGAAGAAGAAGGTAATGTAATTGGAATCCAGCGTGCTTTCCGCGTCGCTGATTACGGTGGGGAAATCGCTGGCGCAGATCGCGGCGCTTGCGACCAGATCCATCACCGGGCGCATCGCCTGATAATCGGCCAGGTTCAGCTCCGCGGCGGTACCGACGGCCGCCATGCCCGCCATCAGGCAGAGGGTAAACGCGAACGCAAGGATTTTCCGGATTGCGCGTTTCTTCATGAGTATTCCTCCCAATTTTCCGGCGGTTTCATTCCGCCTGTGTCATTGAAACGTTATGAACCGATTATTTCATCCCTTTTGGATATACTCCGCGGCGTAGATGGCGGCGACGTTTCCCTCGCCCACGGCCTTGGCCACCTGAAGCGGCTTGCCCGTGCAATCGCCCGCGGCGAATACCCCCGGGATGTTTGTGCGCATATTGCGGTCCACGGCGATCACGCCGTCCTCCATCCTAAGCCCGTCCAGCAGCATGCCGAGGGGTATTCCCGTGCGGAAGATGAACACGCCGTCGTAGATGTGCTCGGCCTTGTCCGTCACCACGGCAATCCCCCCGTCCGTCCGCCTGAGGGCGGAAGGGCGTTCCTGCACGGTGCGGAAGGCGCCGGGAAATTCGTGTTTCCTGATCGGGTAGTAATCCAGTTCGCTCACGATGCCTTGCAGGAATTCGGCTTCCTCCGCGCCCTGATCGTCTTCGGAAAGCACGGCGATCTTTTTGCCGCGGTAGAAGTTGCCGTCGCAGGTCGCGCAATAGCTTACGCCCGCGCCGATCAGCGCTTCCTCCCCCGGCAGGAGCTTGGGCTTGGCGGCGCCCGTGGCGATCACGATGGTTTTTGCCTCCACCACATCGTTTTCCACCAGCAGCATGAAGCCGCCGTCCATCGGCAGGATCTGGCGCACCATGCCCTGGACTGTCTCCGCGCCCATTCCCTCCGCCTGCTTTAAAAAAGCTTTTAAGAGATCCGCGCCCGCAGTCTTTTTCAGCCCCGGATAGTTGTCTACGCGCTCGGCGCGCATGAGCCAGCTTACGTTATGCCTGGGCGCGATCATCAGCGCGTTCAGACCGCGCATCCGTGCCGTGATGGCGCAGCTCAGGCCGGCCGGCCCTTTTCCGATTATCGCGATATCTCTCATTTGAATGCTGCCGTGTGAGCGGCGCTCCCTTCCCCGATGTAAATATAACAAATCTGTAACATCTTTGCAACACATCCACGAAAATTACTTGTAAACAGTATAGCATGTTTCCCAAACTCACGCTATATGTTGTCCGCAACCTTTCCTATACCCACAGTCAGTTGTCGCTGAAACATCC
>JBDRTL010000220.1:0-2265 GCA_043824045.1 Bacillota bacterium | reverse complement strand
CTGGTCATCAACAGCCGCTCTGAGAATGCCGACGTGACGCCGATGTTTCAGAAAGCCGCGCGGGAGCGCCGCTGTCTGGTGCCCGCGAGCCACTTTTTTGAGTGGCGGCGGACGGAAGGCCGCAAATCCAAGGAGAAGTTCGCTTTCCGGCCGGACACCGAAGAACCGCTGATGTACATGGCGGGCTTCTACGGGCAGTTTCCGGGCGGCTTTGCGGGCGGCTTTGCGGGCGGCGGGTACGACGGGTTCGCCATCCTCACCCGCGAGGCTGACGGCCAGATGTCGCCGTTTCACAACCGCATGCCCGTGATTTTAACGGACGAAGACCTGAAAAAAGCGTGGCTGAACCACGATATCGCCTACGCCGACCTGCGCCCCGCCTTTGAGCCGCCCAAGCTGCGCGTATGGGCGCAGTTGCCGGACGAAAACCAGCCGGCATAATGGAGTTTTCGGTCGTGAAGCCAACCTGGCAGTACAAAGCGGATACATTGCGGACGCTTGACGAACCAATCCGCGTTTGCTACGATCCGTATGGAGAAAACGGCGGGATTGCGCCGGACGGATAGCACGGATACTGCCGCAGACCGTGGCGAACGCGGAGGTTTGCCTGAGGAGGGGCGCGCATGAGCGAAGTCGTCATGAAAGCATGGGAAATGCCGGTCATGATCAATGGATTTTCTTTGATCATCCTGTTTGTATTTTTCCTGGATAACCGGCAAAAGCACCATGAGAATAAAACACAGAAATATTCCTTCTTCCAGTACATGGTCATTTCCAACATGCTGCTGCTGGTCTTTGACTCAATCACCTGGCTGGCAGCCGATCATCCCGACCCCGCGTACAGAATCATAAACGTCGCGGCGTCGGCGCTCTACTATATATGCACGCCGCTGCCGTCGTACTTCTTTATCCGTTTTGCCGACGTGGTTTTAAACATCGGCGCGGAAACAAGAAACCGGCTGAACCGCTGGTACCTGGTTCCCGTCGCTTTGCATATGATCCTCGCGGCGGCGTCTCCGTTTACGGGCTGGTATTTCCGGATCGACGCCGCCAACGCGTATACCCGCGGATCCATTCTGGCCGTATCGTTTGCGCTGTCCTTTGTGCTGATGTTTGCGGCGTTTGGCAAGGTGCTGTACCGCTACCTCCAGGTTCGCAGGGAAAACAAGGCGAAGGTCCGCAACGTCAGGGAATACGGCTGGATGCTCAAGTTCACGTTCATTCCGCTGCTCGGCGGCGTGATACAGGTGCTGTTTAACAACGTTACCTATGTCTGGAGCGTGACGGTCATCGCGCTGCTGATCCTCTACATCAATTATCAAAACGCGGAAATCACCACCGATACGCTGACGGGGCTTTATAACCGCAGGCAGGCCTTCGGGTATTTCGACCGCTTTGCCCGCGAATACGGGCGCGACGACGTCAATATCGCGGTAATCATGCTCGATATCAACAACTTTAAATCCATCAACGACCGCTTCGGGCACAGCACGGGGGACGAAGCGATTATCGCGGTCGCGCGCGCTCTGGAAGCTGAATTCAGATGGGATGATTACATTTGCCGGTTCGGCGGTGACGAGTTCCTGGTGATTACCAAGCATGGCGATGTGACCAACCTGAAATCCGCCCTGCAGCGCGTGAACGATAGACTGAAGACGATGCGTCAAACGGGTTGCCTGCCGGTTGAGCTTTCCGTGAGCGCGGGATATTCGCTCTATTCCAAGAAAAACAATACGCTGGATTCGCTGTTCCAGAAGGCCGACGCGATGATGTTTGAGCAGAAGGCCGGGCTGATGCGCCGGGTAAGCGACAGGCGCGCCGACGCGCCCCGTGAAAGCCGGGGGTAGACAATTTACACGCGATGTGCTAGGATAAACCCACGGATGAACGCCCTGCGGATGCAGCAAAGAGAGCCGTCCCACAGGCTGAAAGGACGGCCGCGCCTGAAACAGGGTTCCCCGCATTCCGGAAATTCGGCCAATCCCCGACGGTTTGCCGCCGTTATCAGGCCTTGAGAGAGGGCGTAGCGCGCCCTAAGTCGGGTGGTACCGCGAAGATTGCCTTCGTCCCAGCAGTTGGTTTGGGGTGAAGGTTTTTTAGTAAATACTAATCCCAACCCTTCCCGCTACTGCCTTACTTCGTCTTTTGCCCGCATTCTTTGTCGTGAAAACTTGATGTAGCACCCGGCTACACCTGCGTTTCTTCTCCTCGACTGCGAACAAAATACTCGCAATCCATATAGCATGAAAGATTGGAATTAGTATT
>JBDRTL010000219.1:0-2213 GCA_043824045.1 Bacillota bacterium | reverse complement strand
ACACGAATATCGTGGACGTTTACGTGCGCTACCTGCGCCAGAAGATCGACGATAAGTACGGCATCAAGCTGATCCATACCATCCGTTCCGTCGGGTATATGTTTAAATATGAAGCCTTCGAATAAACAAACAGCCAAGCTCAAAGTAAAAACTGAAACCCGAAAGCCAAGAATGTTTTTAAGGTTGTTTCGGTCTATCGGGTCGTTGTTTTCGCGCATATTCAGCTCGTTTCGCTTTTCGCTGACGCTGCGCATCGCGATTCATTCCAGCCTCCAGCTTCTGCGAACGGCGCTTGCGATTCTGTTCATCTTTACGGTCGCCTATACCGTCGCGCAGTTTCCGGTGATCCACCGCACGTTTGATACAGTGGACAATCTGGTTCCCGCCGACGGCAGACGGTTTACCGACGGGCAAATCATGCATCTGTCCGTCAGCGAGGCCTATTACGCGGACGAGCCCCTCGCCGACGATTTCAACGGGTTCTTTGAAAAGATCGGGCTCACGGGCTCACGCCTGATCGATTCCGGCGGAACCCTATTATATCTGTACCGCAATACCGCAAACGGCGGGTTGATTCTCGCGTTCACGCTGCGGGACTGGATGCATGTGTATCTGGTGTCGTTGATCGCGCTGGCTGCCGCGGACTTCTTCCGCATCCTCTATTTTCTCAGACACCGGCGCCGCCTGAACAAGCATGTGTTACGGCCCATCGCCGATATGACGAAAGCTGCGGAAAAACTGAGCGCCAACAACCTGTCGGACCGGATTAACCTGGCGGGCACCAAAAATGAGTTTAAGGATCTTGCCGCGGTCATCAACGGAATGCTGGACCGCATCGAGCGCAGCTACAACAGCCAAAAGCAGTTCGTCAGCGACGCTTCCCATGAGCTGCGCACGCCGATCGCCGTTATTCAGGGCTATGCCAATATGCTCGAGCGCTGGGGCAAGACCGATACCTCGGTGCTGGACGAAGGCATTTCCGCCATCACACAGGAAACCGCGTCCATGAAAGAACTGGTGGAGCGGCTGTTGTTTTTGGCTCGGCACGATAAAAAAAACCTGCTTTTGGAAACGGAGCACTTTGACCCCACGGAGATTCTGTTGCCCGTGTTTCGGGACGCGCAGCTGTTGTCCGCCGCGCACCAGTTTGCGCTGAATGCCGATAAGCACTGCATGATCAACGGCGATAAAGGCATGCTCAAGCAGCTTATGCGCATTCTGGTGGATAACGCGATCAAGTATACGCCGGCTGGCGGAAAGATCACATTAGCGCTGAACGTGGAAGCGGATGGGTGCGTTATGTCCGTGCAGGATACCGGGCAGGGCATCTCCAAAGAGGAGCTTTCCCGCATTTTCGATCGCTTCTACCGCAGTGACAAGGCGCGTAAAACGCAAGGCGGCGGGCATGGCCTTGGGCTTTCCATCGCGCGCATCATCGTGGTAGCGCACGGCGGCACGATCACCGTGCGCAGCAAGGAAGAAGCGGGCACAGCTTTTTACGTCCGATTACCGCTCGTTGCGGATAACGCATAATCGGTTGCTTTCAGTCCGCGTGTGGCTGTTTTGGAGTTCCTCCCCTATCGTATTGCAACAATCTATGGTATGCTGTTCTTATACCGCCTAAGAAAGGAGAAATATTATGCGGAAAGTTCCCAGACCGGGGGTGGTGATAACGCTGGTCGTGATTGTTCTCGTGCTGATTATCGCCGTCACCGGTTTTTACAGGGTTGGCCAGGGGGAAGAAGCGCTCGTGCTCACCTTCGGCCGCGTAACCGATCAAAACGGGCCCGGGCTCTACTGGCATATCCCCCTGATCCAACAGGTTATCAGCGAGAGCGTCACAACCATCCATACCATGGAATACGGGTTCCGCACCACCAAATCGGGTTCTGCCGGCAGGGCCGCGCAGTATTCCGACGAAACCAATGAAAGCGTCATGCTGACCAACGACAACTCCATCGTATCCATCGAAGCCATCTATCAGTATACGATCCGGGATGTGAAACAATACCTGTTCGATGTCGACGATCCCCAAGGCACGCTGCAGCTGGCCTTTGAAGCCGTCATCCGCCGCAATATCCAAAACAGGCCGCTGGACGACGCGCTTCTCAACAAAGAGGAGATCGAGCTTCAGGTCCTTCCGGATTTCCAGGCTCTGATCGATACCTACGATATGGTAGTGACGATCAATTACGTCCGAATCCAAAACATCT
>JBDRTL010000218.1:0-3312 GCA_043824045.1 Bacillota bacterium | reverse complement strand
CGGCAGAGCTGCTTCCCATCTATGGAAGTGAGTTTGATATATAAAATCATAACACCGGGGGATAGTAGATTTCGGATGGGAATGCTAATATTGCGATGACTTGCACGATCAATTGCAGACAGGGAAACGATCTGTGTTCTGATTCACAGGAACACAAGGCGCAGACTTGATAACAAAATGATCGCGATACGTTTTCTTTGAACGAAAGGTAGGAGCGCATGAATAATCCGCTTGGCGTATACTATGCCTTTCTCGCATCGTCGGATGCTGTGGACTGGATTGATTGTCTACATCGCACAAAGGATGCCGGACTCGATATTCTTGAATGCAGCGTACCGAAAATTTGCTTGCTGGACGGTTCCGCACGCAGGAACATCGCAAACCACGCGAAAGAACTGAGCATTGGGCTGACTTTCGCAACCGCGCTGACACCGCAGACGGACGTAAGCGATCCTTCTCCCGCCATTCGCCGGGCGGGTATCCGGCAATTGATCAGCGATCTGAATATGGCGAGCTCAATGGGCGCCTTAACGCTTGGCGGCGTAGTGACGGGAGTCAGTAAGCGTTTTCCCAAAGGCGTGGAGCACACGCGCGGGGAAATGATGGAGCGTGCGGCCGTATCGCTCAGTGAAGTTGCCAAAGCCGCCGAGGATTTGCATGTAAATCTGGGTGTCGAGGTTGTCAACCGTTTTGAATCCCCGCTGGTGAATACCTGCGCAGACGGGCTCAAGATTGCGGAGTATGTCAACAGCCCACGAGTAGGCGTGCACCTGGATACCTTCCATATGAACATCGAAGAAGCCAACATCGGCGGCGCCATCCTTCAGGCGGGAAACCGCCTGATCCATTTCCACGCTTGTGAAAACAACCGCGCGCTGCCTGGGCAGGCCCATATAGACTGGGCAGAAGTCTTTGCCGCTCTGAACGAAGCCCGTTATCGCGGCCCTATCGTGATGGAATCTTTGCCCGGCCCCTACGGCAGCATCGCGGGACGGCTGAACATCTGGCGGAGGCTGTCTGCGGATGTGGATGGGGAACTGCATGCAGCGGCATGCTTTCTCAAGGAAAGGATGAGCGAATATGGAACAGTTTGACCGGTTTGCTTTCATTGCGGGCGCCCTGTGCCAGAGCGGCGACCGCTTCCTGCGTACAGGATATAAGGAGCGGACACTAACGGTCCCAGAGGTCGTGCAGGCGATATCGGTGCGGAATATTGCATCCGGTGTGGAGATCCACTATCGCGGCAACGAAATCGATTCGTACACAAACGAGCTGCTGAGTACTATCAAATCCGGTGGGCTGCGCGTAACCTTTGTCAACACATGGACCTACGGCGAATCAAAGTGGCGCTTCGGATCACTCTCGGCTCCCGATGCGGATATCCGCCGCGAGGCCGTCGAGCGCTGTAAGGCGACGATTGATTACGCCCGAAAAGTAAACGCTCTGGGCGTGAGCCTCTGGCTGGGGCAGGACGGCTTTGATTACGCGTTCCAAACGGATTACCGCGCACAGTGGAAGTGCCTGGTGAACAGCCTTAAAGAATTGTGCGATTATGCCGAAGGCATGCCTGTGGCGCTGGAACCTAAACCGCGCGAACCGCGCAACCGTCTGCTAATCGACAATGTACAGACAGCGCTGCTGCTGCGTATGGAGTGTGAGCGGGAAAACCTTGGCATCACAATAGACACGGGGCATGTAATCGCCGGCGGGCAGGGACTGGGGCCTTCGCTTGTGCTGGCAATGCACCACAATGCACTTTTCAACCTGCACACAAACGACAATTACGGCGCGTGGGACGATGATATGATCGTAGGCTCCGTGCGTCTCATCGAAGCGCTGGAAACGTTTTACCTGCTGGAAAAATACGGATATACGGGTTATATCTCCGTTGATATTTTCCCGTACCGTGAGGATGCGATCGACGCCGTGGAGGAGAGCATCCGCTGCATGCAGGATTATATCCGTATCATTGATAAGTTGGGTGTAAAGAAAATCGATGCGCTGATCGCCGAAGGCAACGTATCCAAAACGCTTGCGGCGGTGCGGGAAGCAGCTTTCGGGGGAAACGGCTGAGCATTGAACCGTTGCCCGTAATGCGCTTGCCCGACATCCTGCACAAATGGAAACATGACGCTCTAGAACCGCTTTACAAAGCCATTCAATGCCGGATCAGGCTAAGAATGGCTTCGGCGATTTTACAGTTCACGCTTGGATGCGCATATCCGTTTGGACAATATGGTAAAATTACCGCTAAAAAAGTAAATTCTGATAGGAATTAAATAACTGGATATATAGCGTCTTCATAGGGCCGCCTGTATACTGAAGGCACATAGTAAGGCGGCGCCGAACCGGCCCGTGCGTACGAAGAAACATATTGAAAGAGGAGGAACTCTCGAATGAAAAGGATCTTTGCAACTCTACTCGTACTCGTCCTTCTGCTGTCGGCAGCGAGCTTTGCATCCGCGGAAGACACGGTGAACATCACTGTATTCCACTATATGGCACAAGCGACGAAGCAGGCAGGCCTGGTGGCAATCGAGGGGGCGTACAGCGCTCTGCATCCAAACGTTACCTTCACCAATATTTACTACAATCAGGGCACAGATTATTTCCCGCAGCTGTCAACAGCTCTCTCTTCCGGAGACCAGCCCAACATCATGATGGGCAATCCCGGTTTATATCCTGATCTGGTGACGGAAGGCTTCGTTATGGATCTCAGCGACAACGAGACCATTAAGAGCTTGAATCTCCCCAGCGGCGATTTGGGCGACGTGTCCGCTGGCGGCAAAATCTACGGTTTCCCGATCGACTTTAAAACCTGGGGTATTTTCTACAATAAGACCATCTTCGCGGACCTGAACCTCGAGGTGCCCGCCACGCTGACCGAACTCAACGTGCTGCAGCAGACGCTGATCGATGCCGGCATTGATCCCTACGTCCGCAGCTTCGGCGACGCTGTGTATGGCGACATTGAGATGCGCAACACCGTATGGCCCCGCGCTCTGGCGGCAGGCGATTACGACGTGTTTGAAAAATTGATGAACGGCGAAGGGAAATTCACGGATTATCCGTACTTCAATGAAGCGCTCCAGAACTGGACCTACCGTCTGGTAGCCCCCCGTACCGACGATCTGAGCAATACGCAGGATATGGGCCTGGAAGTGTTCGCCGCCGGCGGCGCGGCCATGCGGTATGACGGCACCTGGGCTATCGGCGACATGATGGCTAAAAATCCCTCGTTCGAAGTCGGCTTCTTCGTAGTGCCGATTGATGACGAAGGCTCCGCCAAGCTTAACGTGCAGGTAGACCAGG
>JBDRTL010000217.1:0-6626 GCA_043824045.1 Bacillota bacterium | reverse complement strand
GACGCGCTCCAACAGGCCGCTGGCCTTGTCCGCAGCCGGCTCGGCAAGCGGATGATCATCCGGTACGCGCCTGAAATCCTGTTTGAGGCGGACAAGAATATCGCGTACGGCATTCATATTGCGGATGTGCTCAGGAAGGTGCAGGCGGAGGAAAGCCCCCATGATAACGGATAACCGCGGGCAGATGGACAGGCTGTTTTCCGCGATCCGGGCGGCCCGCAGCGTGTGCGTATTCCCGCATATCGATCCCGACGGGGACGCGCTGGGCAGCGCGCTGGCGCTGCGAAGCCTGATCACCCGGCTGGGCAAGCCCGCGAAGGTCGTCCTGGACGGGCAGCCTCCAGAGAGGCTCAGCTTCATGCCGGGGTTTGATACGATCTGCGACGCCGCCTCCGTGAAACCCTGCGAAAACACCCTGGCCGTGTCCGTGGACGTGAGCAGCATCGAGCGGCTCGGGCTGGCGACGGCGCTGTTCAATCATGCGGCGGTCACCGCCCAGATCGACCACCACGAGACCAATCCGGGCTTTGCCCAGATCAATATCATCGATACGAAGGCCCCTTCGTCCGCGTCGGTTGTGTTCGGGCTCTTCAAAGCGCTCGATCTTTCTTTGCGGGAGGGCGAGGCCACGAATCTGTACATCGGGCTTTCCACCGATACAGGCAATTTCCAGTTCAAGAATACCGACGCGAACTCGTTTCGCATCATGGCGGAGCTGATGGAAGCGGGGCTCAACATCAGCCACTATTCCAGGCTTCTGTTCCTGCGCAAGGAACGGGAGCATATCGCGCTGCTGGGCAAAGCGCTGCCCACGTTCCGCTACGCGGCGGGCGGCAAGGTCGCGGGCATGTATATCGACTATAAAACCATGCGGGAGATTGATCCGGCGGGCGAACACTGCGAGGGCATCGTCAACTACGCCATCAACACCAAGGGCGTAAGGCTCGCGTATCTGGTGCGGGAAGCGCCCAGGAACGCCGTCAAGTGCTCGCTGCGCGCGCTGCCGCCCTACCGCGTGGACGAGGTCGCCCTGCAGCACGGCGGGGGCGGCCACCGGCTGGCGGCCGGATGCACGCTGCATATGCCATTGATGGAAGCCGCGGACACGATCGAAGCCGAGCTTGTGAAAGCATGCGCGGAGGCGGATGCCCTTGCAAAATGAGGAAGCCAAATCTCCGTGCTGCGGATGTCTCAACGTGTTGAAACCGCCGGGGATGTCCTCGGCGCGTGTCGTCGCGTACGTGCGCAGGCGGATGCACGGCGCAAAGGTCGGCCACGCCGGCACGCTGGATCCCGAGGCCGCGGGCGTGCTGCCGCTTTTGATCGGCAAGGCGGCGCGCCTGTTTGACGATTTGCAAAACGATTCCAAAGCCTATATCGCCGAGATCGCGTTCGGCGCGGCCACCGACACGCAGGACGCGCAGGGCGCGGTGGTGAAAACGGGGGAGCGGATTCCGGCCGAAGAGGAGCTGCGCTCGCTGTTTCCCGCGCTGGTGGGTGGGATGGCGCAGACGCCGCCGATGTATTCCGCTTTGAAACAGGACGGCAGGCGGCTGTACGATCTGGCGCGCGAAGGCAGGACCGTGGACCGGAAGCCCCGCGCGATGACCCTTTACTCGCTGGAGCTTTTGCAGATGACGCAAAAGAGCGGCGCGCTGATCTCGCTTCGGTGCTCTAAGGGCTTCTATGTGCGCACGCTCTGCCACGACATCGGCGAAAAACTCGGCTGTCCCGCGCACATGCGGTTTCTGCTGCGGACGGCGTCGGGCATGTTTACCCTCGGTACCGCCAAAACCCTGGAGGAAATCGATTGCGCCGCGGCGGAGGGAAACCTGCAATCGCTGCTCGTGCCGGTTGAAACCGTGCTTTCGCACCTGCCGCACGCGGAGGTGCCCGCGGAGTATCACAAGATGTTTTTAAACGGCGTTGCGCTGCCGCTGTCCGCGTTTCCCGCGCTTGCCGGTATTGCGCAGGGCGCGCGCGTGCAGCTGCGGGTAGGCGGCGGGACCGTCGCCGTCGCGCTGGTTGATGGAGACCACTTAAAACCCGCCACATGGCTGGACTGACCGGAGGCATTCATGCGGATTTGCTCGGACGATACCCTACGGACGGAAGCATCGGTGCTGGCGCTGGGAATGTTCGACGGCGTGCACATCGGGCATCAGGCGCTTTTGAAACAGGCGCGCGCGCTTGCGGACCGTTACGGCGTGCCGCTGGTCGTGATGACGTTTGACCGCCACCCGCTGAGCGTCATCGCGCCCGCGATGGCCCCGCCCATGCTCACCACGGCGCAGGAACGCATGCGGCTTATCGAAGCGCAGGGCGCGGACGTCGTCTGCGTGAGCCGGTTTACCGAAGCGGTGCGCGATATCTCCCCGGAACGGTACGCAGATATGCTGGTGGCGCGCTGGCATCCCAAAGCGGTCGTGATCGGCTACAACTATCATTTCGGCAGGCACGGCAAAGGCACGCCCGATACCATGCGCATACTTGGCGAGGCCGCCGGGTTTGAAACCGTCGTCGTGCCGGAAGTGCGTCTGCGGGGCGAAACGGTAAGCTCCACCCGTGTGCGCCAGCTGCTGGCCGGGGGAGACGCGGCGGAGGCGGAAAAGCTGCTGGGACATCCCCTGCGGGACGGAAAACAGGAAACAAAGGCTTAAAATGCAGTTTACAAAATCTTAACCCCGTGATACAATAACGGATGTGCATAAAGCATGTGAACCGTGTGCGCAGACGCGCGACAGCCAACGGCGGACTATGTACGCGGCGATTACGCAATATCAAGGAGGCAAACAACCCATGGACAAGCACAAGACCATCGAGACCTATGCGCGGCATGATGGTGATACCGGTTCCCCCGAGGTGCAGGTTGCGATACTGACCGAACGGATCAACCACCTCAACGAGCACCTGAAGATCAACAAGAAGGATCACCACTCCAGGCGCGGGCTGCTCCTGATGGTCGGTAAGAGAAGGGGATTGCTCAACTACCTCAAGAAAACCGATATCGAGCGTTACCGCGAACTGATCGCCCGGCTGGGGCTGAGAAAGTAAGCGTTGAGTTCAAAGGGCCGCGTATTCCGGCGGACGAAGGAAAAAAGTCCGCCGATACGCGGTCGTTTTGTAAATGCGGGCAGGCCGTTTCATCCATACAAAATCGGTGTAAATGATTGATGAGAATGCTCTGGGATGCCCGAAGGACCAAAGTCCTTGGGATTTCAATCCGCACCCAGCGCCATGCGCGGTGGTTTCGGAACTTTGCGAAAGCAAAGGTACCTTACAGCGATGGCTGACCGTGAGTGCGGAAACCGCACGAACAAGCCATCGGTGCAAAATCGAATTTGTGGTAAAACCACAAATTCGAAATTGATGTCGCTGCGGGCAACGAGGCCCGTCAGCAGGAAGAGGAGAAGGAAATGGATCACAAAAACTTTACAATGGAACTGGCAGGGCGCGAGCTGACGATAGAATTCGGCAAGTATGCCCAGCAGGCGGCAGGCAGCGCGTTTGTACGCTACGGCGATACCGTGGTGATTGTCAACGCCACCATGTCGGATACCGTGCGGGAGGGCGTTGATTTCTTCCCCCTGTCCGTCGACTTTGAAGAAAAACAGTATTCGGTCGGTAAGATTCCCGGCGGCTTCATCAAGCGCGAAGGCCGCCCCACCGAAAAGGCAACCCTGACCTGCAGGCTGATTGACCGTCCGCTGCGCCCGCTGTTCCCCAAGGGCATGCGCAACGACGTGCAGGTGGTCGCCACAGTCCTGTCCGTGGAAAAGGATATTCCGCCGGAAATCCCCGCGATGATCGGCGCATCCGCCGCGCTGGCCGTGAGCAATATCCCCTGGAACGGCCCCACCGGCACGGTGGTCGTCGGCAAGGTGGACGGCGCGTATGTGGTCAACCCCAATGAAGCCCAGCGCGGCGTAAGCACCATGCACGTCGTCGTGAGCGGCACCAGGGACGCCGTGCTGATGGTGGAAGCGAACGCCGGCGAAGTGACCGAAGAAGATATGCTGGCCGCGATCCTGATCGCCCACGAGGAGATCAAGAAGATCGTCGCCTTTATCCAGAGCATTCAGGCCGAGATCGGCAAGGGAAAAAGCGAAGTGACGCTGATCGTCACCGGCGAGGACATCAAGCACGCCGTGCGTGATTTTGCCTACGACAAGGCCGTGTGGACGTTTGATACCACCGTGCGCAGCGAGCGCCAGGAGCGCGAGGAGCAGGTCAAGGCGGAAGTCGCGGAGCATTTCGGCGAGCTGTATGAAGACCGCATGAGCGAAGTCATGGAAGCGCAGTATTACCTCAACAAGGAAATCATGCGCCGTAAGATTCTGGACGACGGTATCCGCGCCGACGGCCGCGGCCTGACCGATATCCGCCCCATCTGGTGCGAAGTCGGCCTCCTGCCGCGCGCCCACGGCAGCGCCGTGTTCACCCGCGGCGAAACCCAGGCGCTTACCGTCACAACCCTTGGCTCCATGAGCGAAGTGCAGATGCTCGACGGGCTTGGCACCGAGGATTTCAAGCGCTACATGCACCACTACAATATGCCCCCCTACGCCACCGGCGAAGCCGGCCGCATGAAGAGCCCCGGCCGCCGCGAAATCGGCCACGGCGCGCTGGCGGAGCGCGCGCTCCTGCCCGTAATCCCCGATGAGGAAGCCTTCCCGTACGCGCTGCGCCTCGTGAGCGAAATTCTGGGCTCCAACGGTTCCAGCTCCATGGCTTCCGTCTGCGGCAGCACGCTTTCCCTGATGGACGCGGGCGTGCCGATCAAATCGCCGGTCGCCGGCGTGGCGATGGGCCTGATCAAGGACGCCGACAGCGATAAGGTCGCCGTGCTCACCGATATTCAAGGGCTTGAGGATTTCCTCGGCGATATGGATTTCAAGGTCGCGGGCACCGTCAAGGGCATCACCGCCATTCAGATGGATATCAAGATCGCGGGCATCAACCGCGAGATTCTGGAAAAGGCGCTTTCCCAGGCGCGCATCGGGCGGCTGCACATCCTCCAGAAGATGCTCGACGCGCTGGCCAAGCCGCGCGAGGCCATGAGCAGGTACGCGCCCAAGATCGTCCGCTTTACCATCAATCCCGAAAAGATCCGCGAGGTCATCGGGCCGGGCGGCAAGATGATCAATAAGATCATCGCCGAAACCGGCGTGAAGATCGACATCGAGGACGACGGCCGCGTATATATCGCCACCCCGGACGCCGACGCAGCCGCCAAGGCGCGCAAGATCATCGAAGGCATCGCCAAGGACGTGGAAGTCGGCGACGTGTACCTGGGCAAGGTCGTGCGCATTATGAACTTCGGCGCGTTTATCGAGCTGACCGGCGGCAAGGACGGCATGCTGCATATCTCCAAGATGGCCGACCACCGCGTGGAAAAGGTCGAAGACGTGATGAACATCGGCGACGAGATCGAGGTCAAGGTCAACGAGATCGACAGCCAGGGCCGCGTCAACCTCATCCGCAACGATATCGCCTATTCCCACGCTCCCGCAACCGGCGGCGGAAACCGTGACAGCAACGCCCAGCACCGCCGTCCCCCGCGCCGCGACGGGCGCCAATAATTAGGCAAGCGATATCGAAAGCCCGTACACGCGGGTGATCGTATTTCCGTCATCTTGGCCCGCCAAACCCTCGACGTAGCGCTGCTACTACAAGTTGCGGCCTCGCACTTCGCTTCGCTTGAGCGAGGCTACGCGCTTCATTGCCATTGGCAATTTCCAGCGCTAGTCGGGGTAAACCCCTCCCTTACGGGTTTGGCGAACCCAACCTGACAAAAATCCAATTCGCCGGCGTGCGCGTTCTTTCATCATCGCTTACCTATGTGTACTTTGTATAAGAGCTATACCCAAATAATTCCAGACATTGGCCGCGCAATGCGCGGCCAAAAACGGGTCAAGGGCAAAGCCCTTGGCGGGGTTGCAGGGGTGCAACCCCTGTAAAACCAAATGAGGCAAGAAAATTATGTTTGATTCCATAATCCTGCCAAACGGGCTTCGTGTGGTGGGCGAACCGCTGTCCCATGTGCGCAGCTGCTCCGTCGGCTGCTGGATCAAGGCGGGATCGATGAACGAGCGGCCCAGGGAAAACGGGCTTTCGCACTTTATCGAGCACATGGTGTTCAAAGGCACGGAAAACCGCACCGCGCGGCAGATCGCCGAGCAGATGGACGCGGTCGGCGGCCAGCTTAACGCCTTTACGGGCAAGGACTGCACCTGCTATTACGCCAAGGTGATCGACGAATACCTGCCCCTCGCCGTGGACATTCTAGGCGACCTTGTGCTGCGCCCGCTATTTGCGGACGACGATTTACGAAAGGAGCGCAACGTCGTCCTTGAAGAGATCGCCATGGTAGAGGACTCGCCCGAGGATCTCGTAACCGAGGTGCTGGCCGAAGCGCAGTTTGCGGGTTCACTGAAGCGCCCCGTGCTCGGCACGCCCGACCTGATCGGCAATTACACGATCGACGACATACTGCGCTACTGGCGCAGGCATTACCAGCCGCAAAACATCGTGATCGCGATCGCCGGCAAGTACGACTGGGACGCGTTCCTCGCCCTCATCCGCCAATACTTCAACCGCTTCCCCGAAACGGACGCAATGCCCGT
>JBDRTL010000216.1:0-3670 GCA_043824045.1 Bacillota bacterium | reverse complement strand
AACCGGAAGATGAAGCTGAGCGACGCGTCACGTACCATTAAAAGCATCCTTCCCAACGTGCTGTTCGCCATGCCGCTTGGCGTGCTGATGGCGTGGCTGTTCAACATGGAGGGCGGGCACTGGATCGCCATGATTATGCTGTTCCCGCTGCTGCTGGCGCGCTATGCGTGGTCGCTGTACATCGAAAGCCAAGTGCAGCACATGCGGTTGATCGAGGCGTTCGTCTCCTCGATGGAAGCAAAAGATCATTATACCGAAGGCCATTCGCGCCGCGTGAGCGCGCTGGCGGTGCAGATCGCCAAGCAGCTTCGGTTCTCCAACGCCAAAATCAAGCAGATGGAGATTGCGGCGCTGCTGCACGACATCGGCAAGATCGGCATCGAGGAAACCATCCTCCAGAAACCCAACCGCCTGAACCTCGAAGAGCAGAAGCGCATTCAGGAGCACCCTCTCATCGGCGTGGAAACGGTGCAGCGCGTCGGGATCTCCGAGGAGATCACCGAGATGATCCGCCACCACCACGAGCGCTACGAAGGCGGCGGCTATCCGGACGGACTGGATTACACCAAGGTGTCCTTTGAAGCGTATATCCTGGGCGTTGCGGACGCGTTCGACGCGATGACGAGCGACCGCCCATACCGTACGGCGATGTCCACACACGTCGCGATGACGATTTTGGAGAAGGAAAGCGGCAAGCAGTTCCATCCCGACGTCGTGCGCGCGATGAAAGACTATATGTACGCGCAGGAAACCCCCCGAGTAACCCAGAGCCAAGAGTCCGCCACATGATCGTCGCAGCCTTCCTTGTGCTGTCCATACCGGTCGGGTATCTGCTTGGCGGCAGGCTGCGCAATATCAGGAGCTACACTACGAAAGCATTGGGATTGCCGATTGCAGCGTTTTTGCTGGAAGCGGCAGCCCCTTTTCTTCGCAATCTGATCCCCGTTCCGGTTTCCCAGTGGCACTGGGCGCTGGTATCGGCGGAATACCTGCTGTTGTTCATCTTTTGCTTTTTAAACCGCAGGTCCAAAGCAGTCTGGATCATCTTCGCGGCGTGCGCGCTCAACTTCTTCGTCATTGCCCTCTATCAGTTTCAAATGCCGGTCGCGCCCTTCGCCAGGGAAATGCCCGAAATGGCGGCGACGATTGCGCGCATCGAATCGGGCGAGCTCTTCCGCTATACCGTTGCCGGCCCAAACGACCCCTTCTGGTTTCTGGGCGACGTGATCGTCATTCCGCTCAAGCGCATCGGCGGGCTTGCCAGCGTCGGCGATATTCTGCTTGGGCTTGGGTGCGGGGCGCTGTTCATCGGCTGGATGCTTTATAAAAAACCGCCGATCGTAAAAAACGCGCCTGAACAGACGGCGGAGAAATAGGAAGCTCGGATGCTGTTTTCAACCATTAATATGCGATTGTTACATGCTTGCGGCGCTTAGCCGCAGGCATGTATGGTATACTGGGTCTGCGCAGTTTGATGCGGCGGAAGGCGGGAGTATTGACAGATGTTTGGGTATGTGACCGCGAATTACAAGGCGCTGTCCAAAGAGGATCAGGAGCTGTACCGGCAGCATTACTGCGGGCTGTGCCGGGCGCTTTTGCACCGGTTTGGCAACCTCAGCCGCCTGACGCTCAACAACGACATGACCTTCCTGCTGATTCTTCTCAGCTCCCTGTACGAGCCCGAGGAAGATGCGCGCACGGGCCGGTGCCTGACGCATCCGTTAAAAGCCAGGCCGTATGTGTGCAGCGAACTATGTGGCTACTGCGCCGATATGACCATTCTGTTAGCCTATCTGAAGTGCCTGGATGACCGGATGGACGACAAAAGCCTGCGGGGCAGGGCCGGAGCCGCGGCACTTCATAAGCACTTCCGCGCCGTGCAGGATATCTATCCCGGGAAGACGGAGCGCATCACGGGATATATTGCCGAAATAAACGCCTATGAAGCGGAGAACGGCGGCGATATCGACGTCCCGGTCAACCTGTCCGGAAAACTTTTAGGCGAGGTGTTCCAGTATCGGGACGACGCCTGGGGCGAAGATTTGCGGGCGCTGGGCGAAGGGCTCGGCCGCTTCATCTATCTGATGGACGCGTACGACGATCTGCCGTCCGATATCCGCAGGGGAAGGTACAACGCCCTGCGTTCGTATCAAGGCCAGACTGATTTTAACGCCTTCGCGGAAGACAGCCTGCTGATGATGATTGCGGAGTGCACGCAGGTGTTTGAAACGCTGCCGCTGGAAAGGCACCTGTCCATCCTGCGGAACGTGCTGTACTCGGGGGTATGGATGCGGTGCAGGCAGAAAAAGGGCAAGGCCGGGCGTGCGCAGAAAACGAACAAGGAGACAGAGCATGAACAGAAGTCCGTATGAGGTTCTGGGCGTTCCCGTGAGTGCCGCCGACGACCAGATCAAGGCGGCATACCGCAAGCTTGCCAAGAAATATCATCCTGACGTAAACGGCGGCAGCGCGTCTGCCGAAGCGAAGATGAAAGAGATCAACGAGGCCTACAACCTGCTGATCAAGCATAAGGGGCAGGAGCAGCCGGCGGGCGGGGCGTACGGGCAGTCCGCGCAGTCCTGGGGATATGGCGGGCGGCAGTATACCTATGCCGGCGGGGCGAACCCGTTTGAGGATTTTTTCCGCCGTGCGCAGCAAAGCCGGACCTATACCTCTTATAACGGCTATACGGAACTGGACCCGGAGCTAAAGCGCGTGGAGGATGCGTATATCGAGCGTGATATCCCGCGGGCGCGGCTATTGCTTTCGCAGATTACAAACCGCGCGGCCGGGTGGCATTTCTGGAGCGCGGTGGTGGATTTGGCGCAGGGCAACCGCGTATCGGCGCTCAACAACGCGCGAATCGCCGTGCAGATGGACGGGAGCCAGCCCGCGTTCCAAGCGCTGTACAACCAGCTGCAGTCCGGCGGGCAGGCGTATCGGCAGGCGGGGACGATGCAGGGTTTCCTCGGCGGTCTGTGTTCCAATCCGTGCCTGACGTGCCTTGCCGTGAACGTGCTCTTCAGCTGCTGCTGCCGCGGGTTCTGCTATTAAACAAAAGAGGGAAGACGAGGGTATGATGGAACGGCTGAAAATTAAGCTGCAGGCGCTGATGGCCGGGCGAAACGGCGTAGACCGCCTTTCACAGGCGATGCTGTGGACAGGTGTTTTTCTGCTGGTGCTGGCGATGCTCTTGACAAGTCCTGTATTGAATATCGTATCCCTTGCGATTTATATGCTGGCCATTCTACGTATATTTTCGCGCAACACCGTCAAGCGCAGCGCGGAGAACCGGTATTTTATGAATAAGACCACACAAATCCAAAAGGCGGCCGCGCACCGGCGCAACCGTTTCAAGAACCGAAAGCAATACCGCTATTTCAAGTGCCCGAACTGCAGATCCTGGCTGCGCGTGCCGCGCGGCAAAGGACAGGTAAAGATCACCTGCGGCAAGTGCGGGCATCAGTTTTCCTATATTTCGAGATAATATATAAGCCAAGTATCATGCACGGCTTTTAATATGCCTGATTAGGAATTGAATAGCCTCCTGATACCCGGCGAAGCCTTTTCCGGCGATTGTTTTTAGGCACGCGGGCGAGATGTAGGAGTGCCGCCGGAATTCCTCGCGGCTCTGGATATCGGACAGGTGCACCTCGACGGCAGGAAGCCC
>JBDRTL010000215.1:0-2274 GCA_043824045.1 Bacillota bacterium | reverse complement strand
GACGCGCTGGCCGCCTCGTGGCTGATCACCGATTCAACCGCGCTGGCCAAAGCGGTGCAGGCGGAAATCGAGGCGCAGCTGCCGCAGCTTGCCCGCAGGGAGTTCGCCCGCGCCTCCATCGACAACAACGCCCGCATCATCGTCGTGCCTGATTTGAAGCTTGGCTGCGAGCTTTCCAACGCCATCGCCCCCGAGCATCTGGAGCTGTGTGTGGACGAGCCGTTTAGCTGGCTGCCGCTGATCACAAACGCGGGAAGCGTATTCTTGGGCCGCTTTTGCCCCGAAACGCTGGGCGATTACCTCGCGGGGCCAAACCACACCTTGCCGACCTCCGGCGCGGCGCGGTTTGCCTCGCCGCTGGGCGTGGATGATTTCTGCAAGCGCTCTAGCTACCTGTATTACTCCCGCGAAGCGCTGCAAAAGGCCGCGGAGGACGCGGAGCGCTTCGCGCAAAGCGAAGGCCTGACAGCGCACGCCCGCGCCGTGAGCGTCCGCACGGAGGACATGGAATGAGCCGCTTTTTAGCCGACCACCTGCAAACCCTCGCGCCGTACGTGCCCGGGGAGCAGCCGCAGGATCAGCAGTACGTAAAACTGAACACCAACGAAAGCCCGTTTCCCCCTTCCCCGCTGGTGGTGGAAGCGCTGAACCGGCAGATCATCTCGCGGCTGAACCTCTACCCCGATCCGCTGGCCAAAGCCCTGTGCGAAGCCATCGCCGAAGAGTACGGGCTAGCGCCTCAGAACGTGTTCGCGGGCAACGGATCGGACGAGGTGCTTGCTTTCGCCTTCATGGCGTACGGGGACGGGCGCGGGTTCGCGTTTCCCGAGATCAGCTACGGGTTTTACAGGGTGTACGCGCGGCTGTATGGCCAGTTGCAGACCGCCGTGCCTCTTAACAAGGATTTCACCGTGCCGGCGGAGAAGTTCTGTAACCTGCACAGGCCGATTGCAATCGCCAATCCCAACGCGCCGACTTCCGTCGCCATGAAGCGTTCGGACATCGAGAGCATTCTTAGGACGAACGCGGACAATGTGGTGCTGATCGACGAGGCATATATCGATTTCGGCGGGGAAACCTGCCTGCCATTATTAAAACGATATCCAAACCTGTTGATCGTGCGCACCTGTTCCAAATCCCGTTCCCTGGCGGGCGGGCGGCTGGGCTATGCGCTTGCGTCGGAGGAGATCATCGGGGATTTAAACCGCCTTAAAAACTCCTTCAATCCCTACTCTATCAACAGCCTGACGCTGCTGGCGGGCATCGAGGCGATGCGGGACAAGGCATACTTCCGCCGGTGCGTCGCCGCCATTGTCGCCCAGCGGGAGCAAAGCGCAGGCGATCTGCGCGCCCTCGGCTTTACGGTTTTAAACAGCGCGTCGAACTTCCTCTTCGCCGCCCCGCCGCGCATAACGGGCGAGGCGTATTACAGGGGGCTCAAACAAAAGGGCGTGCTCGTGCGTTACTTTAGCGATCCGCTTCTGCGTGACTACGTTCGCATATCCGTCGGCAGCGCCGCGCAGATGCAGACGCTGCTTGACAAGACACAGGAACTGCTTAAGGAGGCCGCCCTATGAGAACCGCAAGCGTCAACCGCAAAACCGCGGAAACAGACATTTCCCTGACCCTGAACCTCGACGGCAAAGGCGAGGCCGACATCGGCACGGGCTGCGGGTTTCTGGACCACATGCTCACGCTGTTTACGCGGCACGCGCGCTTTGACGTACAGCTTTCCTGCAAGGGCGACACGCAGGTGGACGACCACCACACCGTGGAGGACGTCGGCATCGCGCTTGGGCAGGCCTTGAAAGACGCGCTTTCTGATTTGCGCGGCGTGACGCGCTTCGGCGACTGCGTTCTGCCGATGGACGAAGCGCTGGTGATCGCCGCCGTCGATTTAAACGGGCGCGGCATGCTGGGATTTTCCGCCGATCTGCCCTCGCAGAAGGTGGGCGCGTTCGACACCGAGCTGATGCGGGAATTCTTCCTGGCGCTGACACGTGAGGCGCGAATCACCCTGCACCTCCGCCAGCTTGCGGGCGAGAACACCCACCACATCCTGGAGGCCATGTTCAAAGGCGCGGGCCGCGCACTGCGGGCAGCCGTCCAAATCGACTCGGCGTTTTACGACGATATCCCCTCCACCAAAGGCACGCTGGGAGGCGGCGCATGATCGCGATCGTCGACTACGGCGTGGGCAACCTCTATTCGCTGTCCTGTTCCCTGCGCCACATCGGCGCGGAAAGCATTGTAACCCGCGACGCGGACACGCTG
>JBDRTL010000214.1:0-2030 GCA_043824045.1 Bacillota bacterium | reverse complement strand
CTGCTCGGCGCTCATCTCGCCCAGGCCTTTATAGCGCTGGAGCTCCGGCTTTGGCTCGCGCCCGATCTCCAGCAGCAGCTTATCAAGCTCTATATCGTTGTAGACGTAATATTCCTTTTTGTTCTTCGTCACCTTGTAAAGCGGCGGCATGGCGATGTACACGTAGCCCTTTTCGATCAGCGGCTTCATGTACCGGTAGAAGAACGTGAGCATGAGGATGCGGATATGCGCGCCGTCGACGTCCGCGTCCGTCATGCAGACGATGCGGTGGTAGCGCAGCTTTTCCAGGTTGAAGTCTTCGCCGTAGCCGCAGCCGAACGCCGTGATCATGGTTTTGATCTCGTTATTGCTAAGCGCGCGGTCGATGCGCACCTTTTCGACGTTCAGGATCTTGCCGCGCAGCGGCAGGATGGCCTGAAACATGCGGTCGCGTCCGTTTTTCGCGCTGCCGCCGGCGGAGTTGCCCTCCACGAGGAAGATTTCGCACTTGGCGGGGTCGCGCTCGGTGCAGTCGGCCAGTTTCCCGGGCATAGACGCGCTTTCCAGAACGCCTTTGCGGCGGGTGAGCTCGCGCGCCTTGCGCGCCGCTTCGCGCGCATGGGCGGCGTTGACGCAGCGGTCGAGGATTGCGCGGCCGGTGGACGGGTTCTCGCTCAGGTGGGTGTATACGGCGTCGTACACGAGGTTATCCACGATCGTGCGCGTGGCGGAATTGCCGAGCTTGGACTTGGTCTGCCCTTCAAACTGCGGATCCTGGAGTTTCACGCTCACGATGGCCGCCAGGCTTTCGCGCACGTCCTCGCTTTTTAAGTTCTGGTCGTTTTCCTTCAAGTACTTGAAATTGCGCCCGTAGTTGTTCACGGCGCGGGTCAGCCCCGTGGAAAAGCCCGTGAGGTGCGTGCCGCCCTCGGGGGTGTGGATATTGTTGGCAAAGGAGAAGATGTTCTCCTGATAGCTCTCGGAGTACTGGAGGGCGACCTCCACGGCGGTATCTTCCACGGTGCCTTCGATATAGATGGGCTCTTCGAACAGCACCTGTTTGTTTTTATTCAGGTACTTGACGAACTCCACGATGCCGCCCTCGTAATAGTAGCTGCGTTCGAGGGGGGGAGTTTCGCGCTCGTCGGTCATCGTAATGCGGATGCCCTTGTTCAAAAAAGCCATCTCGCGCATACGCACCTTGAGCACGCTCGATTGAAAATCGCCGGTTTCAAAAATGCCGTCGGGGACTTCATCCGATTTTACATCGGGCCAGAAACGGATCAGCGTGCCGGTTTCCTCCGTCTCGCCGATGACCTTCAAATCGTACAGCGCCTTGCCGCGCTTGTATTCCTGCTGGTGTATCTTCCCGTCCTGCCACACGGTGACTGTGAGGTGCGAAGAGAGCGCGTTGACTACGCTCGCGCCCACGCCGTGCAGCCCGCCCGACACCTTGTAGCCCTCGCCGCCGAACTTGCCGCCCGCGTGCAGCATGGTTAAACAAACCTCCACGGCGGGGCGCTTCATTTTCTGATGGATGCCCACGGGGAAGCCGCGGCCGTTATCCCTCACGGAACAACTGCCGTCCCGGTGCAGGGTGACGAGGATTTCGGTGCAGTAGCCGGCCAGGGCTTCATCCACGGCGTTATCCACGATTTCGTACACGCAGTGGTGCAGCCCGCGGAAGTCCGTGGAGCCGATGTACATGCCGGGGCGCTTGCGCACGGCCTCCAGCCCTTCCAGTACCTGAATCTGGCTTTCGTCGTACGTGCTGCCCTTCATGGCGGGGTTGTTTTTCGTCGAATCGGGCACGAAATTGTCCACTCCTTTGAGTCCTTCAAAAACCTTATATTTCAACTGTTATTATACCATTTTCGGGCATAAAATGCAAAGCGAATCCTACCTATATATATGTAATTTACGAATGAGGAAGCTCTACCACTTATGAATGAGGAATTAGTAATGAGGAATGGCTGTGCGGTTGCTAACGCAACAGAATGATTCCATAAATTCTGGTAATCAAAAAGCAATCTGACTAGAAGACTCGGAAA
>JBDRTL010000213.1:0-2555 GCA_043824045.1 Bacillota bacterium | reverse complement strand
TGAATGTTTCGGTACACCGTGGCGTTATCGATGGATGCGGGCAGCAGCGCCGAAACGTCGCCGATCGACAGCATCCGGTCCGGATGATTCATAAAAACGTCCAATATCATCTTTTTGGGCGACGTCAGGCGAAAGCCCTTTGCCTTTAAAAGCGTGTAAATTTCCGTATGGTCATTCATCGCAATCCCTCGTTTACGGTAACATCAGGCGCCGTGTCCTCTCTGATTATAGCGCGGAATCGCGGAAACATCAAACGGTCGATACCCGCCTCTTGTGCGCCTTCTTCTCCGTAAAGCTCACAAAAACGGGCAGCACGACCAGCGTCAGCAGCGCGGAGACCAAAAGCCCGCTCATCAGCGCGACCGCCATAGGCTTGAACAGCTCGCTGTGCCCGATGGCAAGCGGGATGAGGCCGATCACCGTGGTGATCGAGCTTAACAGAATTGGCCTAAGCCTGCGCATCGAGGCGTTAACGCACGCGGTGCGCACGTCGGCGCCGCTCGCAGTTTCCCGGTTGATATAGTCCATCAAAATGATCGCGTTGTTCACTACGATTCCAAGCAGGCTCACCACGCCCAGCAGCGCAGTGAACGACAGGGGCAGATGTGTGAAATACAGCCCGGCCGCCGAGCCGATAACCGAGAGCGGGATGGTGATGAAGATAATCAGCGGCATGCGGAAGGATTTGAACTGCAAAAGCAGGATGACGAACACCACGGCGAGCGCCGCGAGCCCCAGCACGCCCACCTGCCCGAAGTTTTCGGCGATGGTCACGTCCTCGCCGTCATATTCGACAATCGCGCTTTGGATGTTAAGCGCTTCGATTCGCTCCTTGACGCTGCGCAGCGTCTCGTTTTTATCAAAATCCGGATCGTAATCCGCGGTCACGGTCATGGCGTAATCGCCCTCAATTCTCGGGATGCTCGAAAGCGCCTGCGTTTGGGTCAGTTCGATCACGTCGCCCGCGCTGATATAGCTCCCGCCGGAGCTTTTCAGCGCGATGGAAGCCACCGTATCCTTCGTGCCCGCCCCGCCCGTTACCACGACGGCGCCGCGATACTCGCCGTCCATGATATACGAGGCTTCCCGGCCGAGCATGGCGATGCTGATTTCGTTGAGCGCCTCCGCCGGCATGACGCCGCTTGCCAGCGCATCGGCGCCTGCAATCTCCAGATTGTACGTGTCCACATACCTGCTGTTCCCCCGGCTTTCGTTGACGAAGCCGTCCATTCCGATCAGCAGATCGTAAATGTCGCCTTCATACGCTTTCAGCGCATCCAAGTCGCTGCCGATGATCTTTACCCGCAGATCCTCGTTCATCGGGAACCCGTACATCAGCTCCTTGACGGTGATCTTCGCGTCCAGTTGAAGCGCGTCGATCTTCCGCTGCAGATACAGCTTGTATTCTTCGTTTGTAGTATAGCCCGCCTTTGAAAGATCCACCCGCAGCATGATCTGCCCGATATCCGGCGTCTGCGTGTAGACGTACATGATATCGTTAAAGCGCGGCAGCGCACCGCCCGCGGCCGCGGTGTATTCCGTCACGCCCGGTTCCCCGCCGACGGCATCCGCTATCCTGTCCATGATATCACGCGTGCCGTCCAGATCGTTGGACACGTTGTTGCGGACGTCGATATAGAGGACGTTTTTATCGGACGCAGGAAAGAAAATCCTGTCGAGGTTGAGCGCCAGAACCCCGCTGCCCGCCAGCAGGACGACCACGACGGCGATCACCGCAGCCCGGTGGCGCATACTCGCTTCCAGCATATTCCGGAACACCTTTTTCCTGCTTTCCCCGGCCCGGTTGCCCCGCGGTTTGAAGAAGATAAACCCGAGCACAGGAATGATGAACACCGCCGAGAGATAGGAAGCCGCGAGCGCGATGCACACGATCTGCGGAAGGGATTTGATGTAGTCTCCGGCAATGGAGTTCAGGAAGATAAACGGCGCGAACGCCGCGATGGTGGTCAGCGTGGACGTTAAAATCGGCAGCGCTACGCTTTGGATGCCCCGCACGCACGCGTCCATCCGGTTTTCGCCCTCGTCCAGATAATTCTGGATCGAATCGCTGACGACGATGGAATTATCCACCAGCATGCCAAGGCTTAAAACCAACGCGGCGACGGAAATCTGCTGGATTTTGATATCCAGAAAGTACATCGCCAGGAAGGACAAAAGCACCGAAAGCGGCAGGGAAACCGACACCACCACGGCGTTTTTGATGCCCATGCCAAACAGCACCACCAGAATCACGAGTCCCACGGAGACCAGCAGGTTACTTAAAAACTGCTCCAGCGAATCGCTGATCTCCTGCGGCTGGGAGATGAGCAGCGATACCTCCAGGCTTTCGGCAAGCCCGCCCGCCAGCGCGTCCAGTGCGTCTTGAATTTCCGATTTCAGCACAAGAACGTTGATGTCGTCCTCAAAATACCCGGCCAGGATCACCGTCTGCTTGCCGTTATGCGTGTAGTAGGTATTGCGCTGCGCCGTTTGATCGGCGATCTCCGCGATGTCCGAAAGCCGGATGATCCGGTTCATCTGCGGCGAATACCCGA
>JBDRTL010000212.1:0-3420 GCA_043824045.1 Bacillota bacterium | reverse complement strand
GGGCCTGTTCGGCCAGATCGAGCATCGCAGCGTACGCGCTTTGCTGCACGGTTTCGTGGAGCAGGAGGTCGCCCAGCGTGTAGCCGGTGATGCATAGTTCGGGAAACACGGCGGCCTGCACGCCCTGCGCTTCCAGCTCCCGCATTTTCTCAAGGATTTCCCGTTTGTTTCGTTCCACGTCGCCCAGGTGCACCCGAAGGCTGACCGCGGCGACGCGGGCAAAATCGCTCATGCTATCCCCTCCGTTAAAAGCTCCGGGCAAACGATGATGAAAGAACGCGCATGCGGGCGAATCGGATTTTTGTCAGGTTGGGTTCCAAAAATCCGAAGTAGTAGCAGCGCTACGTCGAGGATTTGCAGACCCAAGATGGCGGAAATCAGGTCGCCGGCGTGTGCGGGATTTCGTCGGCGCTTGCCTACGGAACTTTAATCAGCATCGTGTTCTGCTCGTCCATCTCCACCTTGAGGATGTTTTCCTTGTCCAGCGCCTTGAGCAGATCGGAAAAGCGCTTGAAGCCGAGCGACCGCTCGGAAAAATCGGGATAGGCGGCCTGCATGTCGGCCTTGAGGATGGAGGGGTTGATGCGGTCGAACCCGTCGTCCTTGTACTGCTCCAGCCGGTCGTGGAATGCCTGTTTCCAGTTGTCCGGCGTAAGCTTGGGCGCGCCGCCGTTTTTCGACGCCTGTTTTAAAGACACCATGACGTTAAAGTTATCGGAGCGCACGCTCAGGTTGCCGTACTTCTGCGTCAGCTTGTCCAGCAGCTTGCTGAACGTTGAGCAGCCGAACGCCTTTTCGTTGAAATCGGGCCGGAGGCGCAGGAGGATGCCCTTCAGTTCGCTGGCGTAAATCTCGTCGTCGTCGGTCTGCTCGTCGAGGATCGACTCGATCAGCTTGTTGAGCTCCTGCTCGTCCAGCGGTTCCTTCTCTTCGGCCACGGTCTTCTTGCGGCTCAAAGGCTTGCTGCGGGAGCTTCCACCGACGTTTTCGAGAAACTGAAACTCGTTGCAGGCGTTGATGAAGATGCTGGACGCGGCCTCGCTTCGGCTGATGCCCAGCACGAACTTGCCCATGCTCTTTAATTTCCCGACCAGCGGCGTGTAATCGCTGTCGCCGGACACGATGCAGAAGCTGTCGATCAGCGGATTGGTGTAGGCCACTTCCAGCGCGTCGATGACGAGCAGGATATCCGCGTTGTTCTTCTGGCTGATGCCGAAGCGAAGCGACGGCACCACCGTGAAGGTATTTGATAAAAGCACCTCTTTAAGCCCCGCGTACTGATCGGTATAGCCGTACACCTTGCCCAGCAGCACGTCGCCGCGGATTTTAACCTTTTCCAGCACGTTCAAAAACGTGGGGACTTTCGCGCCGCAGTTTTCCAGGTCTACGAATAATGCAAATTTTGACAGTGTAATCATTCCTTTTGATGTGATAATCGTTGATGTGTTAATCGGCAGTAGCGTATTTGAGCGTGTTCGCGTGATCCGTAATGGCCGTCGGTATTCGTCAAGCGAGTATTAGGGAAACGATGAGCAAAGACCTTGTGCGATGCCGCGCCAGATTTTTCTCAGATTGCGTTTGCGGAAGCTGAAGTAGTAGCAGAGCTACGGAAAGGCATCAGAGGAGAGCGTGCCGCTTGCAGCGGCTTCGGCGTAGTCGAAAGCGAACCGAGGATGGGAGGTTTTACGGAGTACGGCGACTGGCAGGGAGCCGGACGACAATAAAACCGAGTGGTCAGGCGCAAGGTGAGGGAAATATGGCTGGCAGCGTGCGGGGGATTTGATCAGCGTTTTCCTAAATACGGAATGTGAAACGGTCGCCGCGAATCCACTGGCGGCTCAGGTGCAGGGGCCGGTCGTGCTGGTCGTACACCACCTGATCCAATAAAAGCAGCGCGTCGCCCGCCTTGGTTTCCAGCAGCTTGTTGACCGGATCGGGCGCATGGGAAAGCGAGATATCATGCACGGCGCGGCTTGGCATCAGCCCGCGGCTTGACAAGAGCCCGTACAGCGACCCCGTCAGCGGTTCGGTTTCCAGAAACGTAAGCTCCGCGGAAAAGCGGTTATACTCCACCATCACCGGCTCATTGCCCGACAGGCGCAGCCGGCAGATGGAAAGCACCTCGCCGCCCCCCGGGAGGCTCAGGTGGATGCGGTCTTCCTCGGTGGCCGCCACGCGCTTGCGCTCGATCAGGCGGGTTTGCGCAATCTGCCCGATCTGCGCGCAGGCGTCCGAAAAGCTGGTAACGGAGCCCAGGTCCCGCTTGATCTTTTCCTGCGCAACGAACGTACCCTTGCCCTGGCGGCGCAAGAGCAGCCCTTCGCGCACGATTTCCTCCAGCGCTTTGCGCACCGTAACGCGGCTGACGCCGTAAGCCTCGCACAGCGCCTGCTCGCCCGGAATTTTGTCCCCGGCGGGGTAGACGCAGGCGGTGATATCGTTGCGGAGCCTTTGCATCAGCTGCTTGTACAGCGGCCTTTCGCTCGACTTTTTCAGCGGGCTTGTTTGCACGCGGCCACCTCCCAGGTTGACGCTATCAGTATACTCTATTCAAGCGATATCGGCAAATTCTACTCGATCAGCGAAATAAGTATATCGGTATCCAGCATGAAGTTCACGGCGTCGTCGATCACGCCGTAAGGCATCTCCAAAACCACGGGCAGGAGATAGGCGGCGATGGTCGGCGTCCAGCGCTCCTTGTGCTCGCGCAGGAACATATCGTTGAGGCTGAAGAAGTCGTCCTGGGGATAGTTGACCTCCCGGAATACGCTCTTGTCGCGCGCGGACAGCGCGCCGGAGAAGTACGCCGAAACCGCGGGCAGGCCGGTTTGCGGGTGAATCCAGTCGATCGCCAAATGAAGATCGTAAGGCAGTTCCGCCGCAGTGCGTGACCAGTTGAACAAAAGCGTCAGCGGCGCGGGGATTTCCTCAAACATCGATCCGTCCAGCACGGCGGTAAGAGAGCCCGCGCCGGACAGCGCGCCCTCAGCCGGAAACCCTTGCCCCGTGAGCTCCAGCGAAAACTCGAGGTCGCCGTCGCAGGTGACGGTGAAGCTCGCGGCAAAGCTGTTTTCGTTCCCCATGTTCTCGCTGCGGTACGCAAAGACCATCCGGTAATCCGCCGGGATGGGCAATTGCAGGGTGACCTCGGTTACGCCGCCGACGACCGATTTGGAAAACACCTCGGTATCGCCCAGCATGCAGACCATGCCGCCGGCGGTCTCCGTTACGGTCATGCCTTCCTCGCCGGGATCGAGCTCCTCCAGCACAAACTCGAGGTTGGAGAGCGTATCGGTCATCGTGGAAGAGGCATACGCCTCGGCAAGCAGCGCGTCGAAATAGCAGTAGACGCGGTAGAAGCCGGAATCGTCGGTCGTGATGTAGTTCAATCCCTCGCACAGCTCAAACAGCCGCTCGTAG
>JBDRTL010000211.1:0-7285 GCA_043824045.1 Bacillota bacterium | reverse complement strand
TCGAAGATTCGGTTTTACGATCTCCGCCGATACAAATCTGAACCGCCCCGGAAATCTGGACTTTGAGAGGAAGCATGGAAATGATAAGGAAAAGAACGGCGCTGGCGATCCTTCTGCCGCTTATTCTGTCGCTGTGCGCCTGCGGATGGGGTACGGCGGAGAGCATATCTGACGACGAGGATAACGTGCGCGTGGTTGCCTATGAGGACCGGGTGATGTTTGTGTTTTTGAACTATTTTTCAGATGAGGAGTATCTGGCCAACGACGCCAACGCCCTGCTGCTTGCGCTTCCCGAAACGTTGCGCAAGTATATGATGATCTCGCCCGGCCGCATCGCCTTTGAGGTGGAAGAGCTCAAAAGCCTCGTGGCGGACGAACGGGAAGCCGTGCGGTATGTGCAGGAGCACCTCGATCCGGCCATCCGGTTTGTGAGCGTTTACGATGCGATGGACCGGTATCCGGGCAGCCTGAACGACATCTTCTTCCGGCTGGATCACCACTGGACGCAGCTGGGCGCGTACTACGCGGCTGAGGCTTTTATGGATGCCGCAGGCGTGCCGTACCGCGCGCTGGACGAGTATACAAAGCTGGAGGGCACGCCGTTTTCAGGCTATATGTACCTGCTGTCCGGCGACGAGACGCTGTCGGAGTTTCCCGATCCGCTTACCTATTATCTGCTGCCGGGCAATGAATACAAGAAGGCATACGTCTATTATCCAAACGACGCGACGGGCGGGCTGGAGCTTAAAATACACCGTCTGCTGGACCCGGCACGCGAGGGATACGCGCTGTTCCTGGGGGATTTCGGCTTCTCCCACGCGATCATCCCGGGTAATCCGGACAGCGGCCGCGCGCTTCTCTTGATCGGCGGCTCGTCCACCTATTCCATTGCGCCGTGGTTTGCCGACAACTTCAAAACCGTCGTCCTGATCGAAACCCGCTTCTATGAGGGCGGAGCGGCGGGGCTAAAGGAACTGATCGCGAAATACGGCATCACCGACGCGGTGCTGTGCGTATCGTTCAGCACCCGGATACTGGAGTTTGAGTAACGCGGCGCTATTGCCGCAGCCGGTCAATCACTTCCGCAGCGGTCATGCCGGCCTGAATGCCGGGACTGTAGACCATCCGCACAACCGTCCAGTCCAGCGGCGAGAGCTGCTGGGCTTCCGTCCATCTGCCGTAGAAAATGCTGTCCGGGTATTGCATGGAATCCTGCATGATTCCAAGCGCCTGCGTGAACTCTTCAAGGATCAGGTGGTTGCGCTGCCGCTGATCGGTCACGTCTGTCGCAATGGCAATCTGCGCGTCGGTCATCTGCCAGTCCCCGTTCCACCAGCCCCAGAAAAATCCCCAGTTGCCTTCCACATACCCGTCGATATGGTTGTGTATGTCATCGAGCGGAACAAAGAAAATCTGCATATTCTCGTTCGCGTTCACCAGCTGAATGTCGGGCATATTCTCCACCTGGTTCAGATCATCGATGTGCCGGTTCAGTGTGGCAAGGTCCTGCTCCGTTGGATTTCCGTAAACCCGGACGCGGATGGGCTGCTCCCATCGTTTCAGGGCGTTTTGGGTATCCCCCCCGCCGTATTCCGCGTCGAATACCAACTCCGCGAAGTAATCCATTACCTCGCCGTCACGGAGGGCAGGCGGCGCGGCGGTTTCGGCGATGGGGGAAGGGTTCGGCGAAAATGCCTGGCAGGGCGCCGCGACACACCATATCACGGCCATCAGAGCCATCAGACAAAATATCTTGCGAAACCGAAGTTTCTTCACTTTTCTTCCTCCCATTGCTATGCCGGTGATGTTTTGACAGCAGCATCATATCACAACACGCGGCGCAAAGTCACAGCATTTTCTCTGATGCACTCTCCGATCGCCCGGTTTGTTAAAAAATTGTCGTTCTGTGACAAAGTCACGGACACTGCGAATATGCGATGGTATACTACGGTCGTACCCAAGATGAAGGAGTGAATTTTATGGCAGTTGTAACCATTACCGAAAAGAACTTTGAGGCGGAAGTCCTCAAGTCCGACAAGCCCGTTCTGCTCGATTTCTGGGCGGCCTGGTGCGGCCCGTGCCGTATGGTGTCCCCGATCGTGGACGAGATCGGCAGCGAGGTCGCCTCCATTAAAGTCGGCAAGGTGAACGTGGACGAAAACCCGGAGCTCTCGCAGAAATTTGGCGTCATGAGCATCCCGACTTTGGTTGTGATCAGGGACGGCAAGGTTGTGCAGCACGTCGTCGGCGCGCGGTCCAAGGCAGCGATCAAGGAAATGTTAGGCGTCTGAGAACTCGCCTGTTGAAAAGACCCGATCTGCGTTGTCAGCATCGTCGGCAAGTCGCATCACTTACGCTACGAGTAAGCTCAGCTCCCTGCCGACTTGCTTTCTAGCACCTCAGGCCTTTTGAACAGGCTCTCACAGTTGAAAAGCAGACACTCGTAAAACCGTTCTTTACTGCGCAACGCGCGGCCAAAGATGGGTCAAGGGTAATAGGGATGAAATCCCTATCGTCCCTACAAAAGCTTCCGCAGTTTCTGCTTATCCGTAATTTCCACGCCGCCGCGGTGCACGGCGACCATGCCTTCCCTGGCAAAGTATTTCAGCATCCGGCTCACCACTTCCCGCGCGCTGCCAACGTAACGGGCGATCTGTTCGTGGGTCATGGTGATGTTGTCCACGCCTGTCTTGGCGGTTTCATCCAGCAGGAAGATGGCCAGGCGGCGGTCAAAGCTCATAAACAGGATCTGCTCCATCGCCCACATCACCTCGGAAAAGCGTTCGGCGGTGACGCGCAGCGCAAAGTTTTCCACGTAGACGTTTTTGTCCAATATCCGGGCGAACGCCTGCGCGTCGATCAGGTACAGCTCGGTTTTCTGCACCGCGTCGATGAAGATATCAAACGTGATGCTGTGAAAAAGGCACGAGGCGGAAAGCACGCAGGCGTCGCCCTCTGTAAGCCTGAACAGCGTCACTTCCTTCCCCTCGTCGGAGAGGATATACGTGCGCAGTTCCCCCGATTTGATCAGCAATACGCCCACGCAGTCGTTTGTGCCGGAGTGCACGCTCTCCCCAGGCTCGTAGGTCAACGTCCGCGTTTGCGAAAGCAGCGCCTCGGCTTCCTTTGCGGATAGCCTGTCCCAGAACGGGAGCAGGGACTTAATCAACAAAACGTCCGTTTCTTGCATAACACACCTCTCAGCCTCATTCTACCATACCGAAGGAGAATTTCACCATGATAAGCCAGAAAGTACTCATCGTCGGCGGCGTCGCGGGCGGCGCATCCGCGGCCGCGCGGCTGCGGAGGCTGGACGAACACGCGCAGATCATCCTGTTTGAGCGGGGAGATTATATCTCGTTTGCCAACTGCGGGCTGCCCTATTACATCGGCGGCGAGATCACCGATAAATCCGACCTCACCCTGCAGACGCCCAAAAGCTTCCACGCGCGCTTCAACGTGGACGTGCGCATCGCCAATGAAGTGACGGCGATCGACCGGGCGAAGAAGACCGTTACGGTGCTCAATCAAAAGAGCGGCGAAAGTTATCAGGAGAGTTACGACAAGCTGATCCTTTCCATGGGCGCCGAGCCCGTGGTGCCGCCGATCGACGGCATCCGAAACGATAAGGTGTTTACCCTGCGCAACATCCCCGATACCTATAAAATCAAAGAGTTCATCGAGAATGCCCGCCCAAAGACCGCGGTTGTGGTCGGCGGCGGATACATCGGCGTGGAGATGGCGGAAAACCTGCACCGCGCGGGGCTTGATGTGACGATCGTGGAAATGCTCGATCAGGTGATCGCGCCGCTGGATTTTGATATGGCCGCCGATGTGCACCGCCACATCCTTTCCAAGGGCGTTACCCTGATGCTCAAGACCACCGTAAAGGGCGTCGAAGAACAGGAAAACGGCCTGAAGGTGGTGCTGGACAATGGTGAAGTGCCGGCAGACATGGTCATCCTCTCCATCGGCGTGCGTCCCGAAAGCAAAATTGCCAAAGAGGCGGGGCTTGCCGTATCTCCGCGCGGCGCGATCCTCGTTTCGGACGATATGCGCACCTCGGACAAAGATATCTTCGCCGTGGGCGACGCCATACAGGTGACCGATTTCGTCACCGGCGAACCCGCGCTCATCCCGCTGGCGGGCCCCGCCAACAAGCAGGGGCGCATCGCCGCCGATAACGTCTGCGGGGGCGACAGCCGCTACACCGGCACGCAGGGCACCGCGATATTGAAGGTGTTTGACATGACGGTCGCCACCACCGGCGTAAACGAGAAGACCGCCATACGGCTCGGCCTCAATTATGACAAATCCTTCACCTATTCCGCCAGCCACGCCAGCTATTATCCCGGCGCGGTGAACATGGCGCTCAAGGTGATCTTTGAAAAAGAGACGGGCAAAATCCTCGGCGCGCAGATCACGGGCTACGACGGCGTGGACAAGCGCATCGATGTGACCGCCGCCGCCATCCGCTTCGGCGCGACCGCCAAAGACCTGACAAAGCTGGAGCTTGCCTACGCGCCCCCGTATTCCTCCGCGAAGGACCCCGTGAACATGGCGGGCTACGTGATTGAAAACCTGCTTTCGGGCAAGGCGAAAAACTTTCACTGGCACGACGTGAAAAACCTGCCGCGCGATGGCAGCGTGACGCTTTTGGACACGCGCACCAAGCTTGAGTACGAAAACGGGCATATCGACGGGTTCATCAACATCCCGCTGGACAGCCTGCGCAGCCATCTGGAGGAGCTTAACAAAAAGAAGCCCGTATACGTCACCTGCCAGGTCGGCCTGCGCGCCTATGTGGCCGCGCGCATCCTATCGCAAAACGGGTTTGACGCATACAACCTCGCCGGCGGCTACCGCCTGTACAACAGCATTTTCGGCGTCGCGCCCGTAAGCACGGTGCGCATGAACCCGGAAACGCAATTGCCGGAGGGGGAAGATGAAATGATGCTCCCAAAAATCATGCCCACAGGCAGAACCATTCGCATTGACGCCTGTGGGCTGCAGTGTCCCGGCCCGATCGTCAAATTGAGCCAGGCCATCAAGGACGCCGAGAAGGGCGATCTGATTGAAATCCTGACCACCGATCCGGCGTTCGCCTGCGATATCGAGGGCTACTGCCGCCGTACGGGCAACTGCTTTGAGAGCATGGAAAGCAATAAGGGCATCGCCGCCGCGCGCATCCGCAAAGGCTCCGGCGAGGCATGTGCCGCAACCGCCGTGCGCGACAATGGCAAGAACATCATCGTCTTTTCCGGCGACCTGGATAAGGCCATCGCGGGCTTCATCATCGCCAACGGCTCGGCGGCGATGGGCCGGAAAACCAGCATGTTCTTCACCTTCTGGGGGCTGAACGTCCTGCGCAGGCCGGAGAAGGTCAAGGTGAAGAAAGACTTCATGCCCAAAATGTTCGGCATGATGATGCCGCGCGGCTCTAAAAAGCTTGCGCTGTCTAAAATGAGCATGGGGGGCATCGGCGGGAAGATGATCCGCGGGATCATGAAGAAGAAAAACGTCGAAAGCCTCGAAAGCCTTATCCGGATGGCGAAAGATAACGGCGTGGAGCTCGTTGCCTGCTCCATGAGCATGGATATCATGGGCATCCAACGGGAAGAGCTGATCGACGGCGTGACCATCGGCGGCGTCGCGGCCATGCTCGCCCACGCCGAAGAAAGCGACATGAGTTTGTTTATTTAGGAAAACGCCGATGAAATCCCCTATACGCTGCCGGACGCCTTTCCGCTATCTTGCGCCCGCGGAACCCTTGACGTAGCGCTGCTACTACTTCGGGTTCCGCAAACGCAACCTGACGAAAATCCATCTCGGCAGCGCACAGGTTCTTTTGCCGTCGTTTCCCTATTGGGACACTTGCGAATAGGGATTGGCGTATGCAATGAAGGACGATTGGGGAGTTCATTCCAATAACCCTGATGAGGGGCCGTACCGCTGAATCCAACCAAAAAGGCCGCGCGTTGTGAACCTGTCAAGGGACAGTAGAGAAGAGAAAAGCAATTAAGAAAAGCCCTGTTCGACCTTGAATTGAACAGGGCTTTTGTAACCCAACGCGGCAGCTGGGCGATCTTGGTTGAAATGGGCGACAAAACGCTCAAGCGTGCTGGAAAGATCATTCGTGTGCCACAGATCAAAATCCAGGTACAGCTCTTCCTTGATCCAGCCGTTCAGAGCTTCCATCACTGGATTGTCTGTCGGTGTTCCTTTGCGCGACATGGACCGCGTAACCGGATAACCAGCATGCGCCAGCTGGTAGCCTCTGGACGAGTATACGGCGCCTTGATCGGTGTGCAGAACAACCGGCGTCTGCTCGTTTGGATTGCCCAGTTTCTGTTTCAGGATGTCAAGGCAATGATAATAAGGCGCCGTGTGCCCGTTGCGGGAAAGGCCGTGCGCGAGGATTTCGTTATTAAAGGTATCCAGAAGCAGCGTCCATTCGTAAAGCACGCCTTTATTGCGAATACAGGTCATATCGGAAACAACCAGTGAAAACGGGCGGTCGGCATTCCAGTGGCTGTTCACCAGATTTGGAAAGCGGATGCTTTCCGCGCCAGTCTTGCGATAATGACAGGTGCGGGCTTTCGAACGAATACCGGCATCTTTACAGCACTTATGTGCGAGAATATCGCTGAACAGCCAGCCGGTTTCCTGCCGAATGGATGCGGCAAGTCGGTGATATCCCCATGATTTATGACGCTTGCTTTGTTCGAGCAGAAGTACCGTCAGATCGGAACGGTTTTGCTCGTATCGGTTAGGCGTATCTTTGCGATGGATCCATTTGTAATATCCGCTGGGGTTAATGTACATCACTTTTAAAAGCAAGCCGATCGGATATTTCACTTTCAGGGCTTCGGCGATTTCGTACTCTTGTCGCAGCCGGTAACGTACACCTTTTCTACACCAGCCCCTTCCACCCAATATCCTTTTTTTAACCGTTCAATCTCGATTTCTTGTTTGAGAACCAACAGCCGTAACCGCTCGACCTCTGTCAACGATTGACTTGTGCTCAATGCCGCATATGGATTTCCGGTTCTTTTTCTTGGCCGTAAACCTTCTTCACCAGACTCCTGATACTGTCGTACCCACATGCAAATCATCGTGTGCCTTGCACCCTCTTCTTTCGCAAGCTGACGAACGGACATGTGTTCCGCTAAGTGTCTTTTGACGATCCGCAGTTTTTCTTCAAAGCTCCACTTCCTGTGCTTTTGCCCTTTGCCTGCCATTCTTTCACCCCCCATATTAAAAGTAGACACTATCTTTTTGATAA
>JBDRTL010000210.1:0-3420 GCA_043824045.1 Bacillota bacterium | reverse complement strand
CCCGCCCACAGGCGGCCGCGCCTCCGCACCGCCAGGATTCCGGCGGCTGCCATGAGCAGCGCCCCAAGGATGGCAAGCGTGATTCGGGGGTTCTGCGAAAAGAAATCCGCGCTCGTCCGCCATGCCGACGCAATATGCTCCGCGGCGGGCAGACGCGTATCCTGTTCCGCCTGCGCTTTGATGGCACGGAACGCGTCCGCCGTCACCCGGTCGTCCAGAAAAAACCATTCCGCCGCAAGCAATTTCAGGTTGTTGCTCCAGCCGATCTCCCGCAGAGTCTCGTCCGAGGTTTCCTGCGCAAAGTTCGTATAATCCAGCACGCTGATTCGCGCGCGCTGCCAGTCGAGATAATCCCCGGCGCCCGTCAGGCTGATATCGGCTGCGCGCACGCCGGCAAATAGCCCGAACAGCAGCGCCGTGCTCACCGCGCCGATCAGCACGGGCCGAAGCACCCGGCGCGTCCGGCTGCCGGTCATCAGCTTGATCACAAGCGCCAGCGCAAAAAAGCACAGCGGCGGCAGCACCGTGATCTGCCGGAGAAAGTAGTTGCATAAAAGCAGCGCCGCGCCCCCGAGGATGCGGGGCACAACACCCCCGCTCCGTTCGAAATCGACGCTGAACAAGTGCGCCACGGCCGCCGCACCGCACAAAACCGCCGTGAAGGAGTAGGTGATGCGCACCGTGTAAAACAGAGCGAACATCGCCGTGAAGACCAGCCCGGTGGCGGCGCCTGCCCATTCGCCCCGCCGCGTCTTAAGGCTGCGGCTCGCGATCTGCGCAAAGCTTTTGATGATGACGGCGCTTGATAAAAACAGCAGCGCGATCTGCAGAATGGAAAACCATGCGACGCCGGGGAAAAGCACGGCAAGCCCGTACAGCATCCAGGCGAACACCGTGTGTGTGTACAGGTGGAAGGTGGCGGGCACGCCGCCCTCGTACCCCATGAACGCGCGCAGGATCACCGCGTCGTCGTTGGTTACGTATTGGGGCGCGTACAGGGTATACAGCAGCGCAAACAGCAGCGCGGAAAACAGGATTCCCAACCCCCACGGGCGCAGAAGGAGCCGTGCCCGGGATTTGGGTTCATGGTCTTGCATGACTGATCACAACCCTCATATTTCCTTCCAATTCGGCGGGCCCTCCGGCCGCGGGCAGGTACAAGCTGTCTCCGCGGCGAAGCGCGGTCTGCTTTCCGCCCCGTTTCAGGCTGCCTTCGCCCTCCACGCAGACCACCGAGGCAAAGACGTCGCCCGCCATCGGCAGGATTGCGCTTCCGCGCACCGTTTGCTGCGCCACTGTAAAGTACCGGCACTGCGCGCCGTGCGGATCGTCTGTCTTTCCGGCTGCGCCGTACTTGCGGAAGTCCAGCACGTCCAGCGCTTTGTTCAGGTGCAGCGGCCTAAGTTCCCCGCGCGCGTCGAGGCGGTTATAGTCATACAGCCGGTAGGTGGCGTTGGAGGACTGCTGCACTTCCAAGATCAGGTTGCCCGCGCCGATGGCGTGCACCGTGCCCGCGGGGATATACACCATATCCCCCGCATGCGTCAGGATCTTGTTGAGCACTTCCTCAATCGTGCCCTCCAGCACGCGCCGCCGCACTTCCTCCCGTGTCACGTTGCGGTTGAAACCCACATATAGGTAAGCGCCCGGCTCGCTTTCCAGCACGATCCACATCTCGCTTTTGCCGCTGTCGTTTTCGTGGATTTTCGCGTACGCGTCGCCTGGGTGCACCTGCACGGAGAGCTTCTGCGCGGAATCGATCAACTTTACCAGAATCGGAAACACGCCGCCCGCGCCTTCCATCGCTAAATACTCCGGAAACGGCATGCCTGTAAACCCGCCGTCGGCGATCACGCTGGGCCCGTCCGGATGTACGGACAAAAGCCACGCCTCGGCCACGCGCTGCTCCGGCGCCCCGTAAAGGGCCTTGAGCTTCGCGCCGCCCCAGAGATAATCCTTGAACACGGGTTTCAGCTTCACGAACGGTTCCTGGCTCACGTCGGCTGCCTCCCCAATGTATAACGCTCCTGCATCATTATAAACAATGCCTGCGGGAGCGTCAATTTGTTTAGAGTATGTTTGCACGAACGCTCAACGGCCATCTTTTACCGCTTTTCGCGCCATGCGTTGTTGCTTCCGCTCGAAAACCTTTTCCGTATGTTTTTAGTTTACGCCTCTGCCAGCAAACTCCGTTCCCGTTCGTCGCGGAACTGGTTGATGTAGAGGTCGTGGTAGTAACCCCGGAGCTTTAGCAGTTCCTTGTGGCTTCCGGCTTCGGTAATTTCGCCGTCCTGGATGACGAGGATGCGGTCCGCGCCGCGGATGGTGGACAGGCGGTGGGCGATGATGAAGCTCGTGCGGCCGGAAAGCGCGGTGTGGATGGCGTGTTGAATCTTCATCTCGGTTTCGGTGTCGACCGACGAGGTCGCCTCGTCGAGCACGAAGATCGCGGGGCGGCCGATCAGTGCGCGGGCAAAGGAAATCAGCTGCTTCTGGCCGGTGGATAAGAGGTTGCCACCCTCGCCGACGCCGGTGTCGTAGCCCTTTTCCTGCGCTAAAATGAATTCGTCGGCGCTCACCATGCGCGCGGCTTCCTCAATCTCTTCGTCGGTCGCGTCGAGCTTGCCGTAGCGGATGTTGTCGCGGATGGTTCCGGAGAACAGGTGGGGCTGCTGGAGCACGTAGCCGAGGTTACTTTGCAGACAGAGCTGGGAGCGCTCCTTGTAGTTCACGCCGTCGATCAGGATTTCTCCTTCCGTCGGCTCGTAAAAGCGGCACAGGAGGTTGACGATGGTGGATTTTCCGCTGCCTGTTTCGCCTACCAGCGCGATGGTCTCGCCCGCCTTCACGGTCAGGTTGAAATCCTTGAGCACCTTTTCGCCGTCCTTGTATTGGAAGGAAACGTTTCTAAACTCGATGTCGCCCGTGAGCTTGGGCCAGTTCTCCTTTTTAGGATGGAAGCTGTCGCCGAACACCGCCGCCACTTCTGTGGTATCGGCAATCTCGGGTTCGGTTTCCACAAGGCTGATCACGCGCTCGGCCGCCGCCTGCGATTGCTGGGTTTCGGCAAACACGCGCGCCAGGTTTGCAATCGGGTCGAACAGCTGCATGGCATAGCTCACGAACGCGGTCAGCGTGCCGATGGAGATGGAGCCCGTGACGAACACGTCGTGCCCGCCCTTCCACAGGAGGAACGCCGTCGTGAAGCCGCCAAGCCCCACGATGATGGGATACAGCATCGCGGAAAGCACCGCCGCGCGAATGGAAGACTTGCGCATATCGGAGGTCAGGCTCTGAAACTCCTCGTAGTTCGCTTCCTCACGCACGAGGGTTTTGGTGGTCTTGGCGCCCATGATGCCCTCGTTGAACGCGCCGGTGATTTTGGAGTTGATTTTACGAACTTCGCGGTAGCTTTTCAGA
>JBDRTL010000209.1:0-2121 GCA_043824045.1 Bacillota bacterium | reverse complement strand
TGTTGAACCGAAAAACATGGCGGTGGCAGCGCGGCGTCGTTCCGCATGCGTATCTGATCAGCGGCGCCGTTGAGATTGGATTGGACGAAGACTATCAAAAAGGCCTGTTTTCCATCCAGGGGCAGTCCAGCATGCTCGCGGCCGAGGCCGTGCAGGCGAAGCCCGGGATGCGGATCCTGGACGCGTGCGCCGCGCCGGGCGGGAAAGCCGCCTATATGGCGGAAAGCATGCAGGATACGGGCCGCGTATTCGCATGGGAACTGCACGAAATGCGCGCTTCGCTGCTCGAGGCGATGAAAAAGCGCCTGCGGCTTGAAAACCTGCGTATTTCCATCCGCGACGCGACAAGCTTGAAACCCGATATCGAAGGCACGATGGACGCCGTGCTGCTGGATGCGCCATGCACGGGATCAGGCGTGCTCTCGGAAAAACCGGACTTGAAATACCGCCTGAAGGAAAGCGACATTCCGGCAATCATGAAAACCCAGGCTCAGCTTCTGGATACGGTCTCGCGCTATGTAAAGCCCGGCGGAACGCTTGTCTATTCTACCTGTTCTATCCTTCCCGAGGAAAACACGGATCAAATTCACGCCTTTTTAGAGTCGCATCCGGCGTTCTCCGTGCAGCCGCTGCCGATGTCCTATCCCGAGTCGTTCCGTAAGGCGCAAACGAAGCTCGGTTTGCAGCTTTTCCGCTACCGGGATCATGTGGAGGGGTTCTTCATCGCGAAAATGCTGAGGCAAAGAGCATAAACATGGAAGAAAAACGAGTATTGCTCAACGAGACGCCGGAGACGCTGCAGTGCTATCTCCAGTCCCTCTCGCAGCCCGTGTACCGCGCAAAACAGATTTTTGGCTGGCTGCACCGCGGTGTGCCATTTGCGGAAATGAGCAATCTCCCCAAGTCGCTTCGCGATACACTTTTGCAAACCGCCGTCGATTTTCCGCTGGAGATCGAGGAAACCTTCGCCTCCAAACACGACGATACCGTGAAGTTTCTGTTTCGATGCCAGGACGGCAATCTCATCGAAGGCGTGCTGATGCGCTATCACTACGGCTTCACGCTATGCATTTCCACGCAGATAGGCTGCAAAATGGGTTGCAAGTTCTGCGCAAGCACGCTGAACGGCTGTGTGCGCAACCTCTCGGCGGGGGAGATGCTCTGCCAGGTGATATTGGCAAACCGCTTCCTCGGAGAGCGCGGGAAAATCGGCCACGTCGTGCTGATGGGCAGCGGCGAGCCGCTGGATAACTATGATTCGGTCGTCCGCTTTCTGCGGCTGGTCAACCGTCCCGAGGGGCTCAACATCGGCATGCGTTCCCTGTCTTTGAGCACATGCGGGTTGCCGCCGCAGATTGACCGGCTGGCGGGGGAAGGATTGGGTATCACGCTGAGCATCTCCCTGCACGCGCCCAACGACACGATCCGGGAGCAGATGATGCCGATCGCAAAGCGGTACCCCATCTGGGATCTCATGGCTGCGGTGCGCAGTTATGTACAGAAAACCGGCAGGCGTGTGCTGATCGAGTACGCGCTGATCGACCAGCTGAATTCACAACCAGCGCACGCCGTAGAGCTTGCGGGGCTTCTCAAGGGGCTGCAATGCCACGTGAACCTCATCCAGCTCAATCCAGTGAAGGAAAGCGCGCTGAGGCCGGCATCACCGGAGGCCGTGAAGGCGTTTTCGGAAACGCTGGAGCAAAAGAACGTGTCCGTCACCTGCCGCAGGGAAATGGGCAGGGACATCAGCGGCGCGTGCGGGCAACTGCGCAACCGCTACTTGAACAAAGAAGGCAAAGCTGATATCATTAAAACCGGAAATCAACCTTGATCGGAAAAGAGGTGCGCCGTGCAGATCTATTCAAGAACGCACAAAGGCCTGGTACGTCTGACCAATCAGGACGCGATTTTGACGAAGGATCATCTTTTCGGCGTCGCCGACGGAATGGGCGGGCATCTGGGCGGCGAAACTGCAAGCAAGCTAGCAGTGCAGGTTATTGATACGATGCTTTCGGGTAAAAGTCCGTCGGAAAACACACTGCGCATCGGCGTGGAAGCGGCCAACCGGCGCGTATTTGAAAGACAGCGGAATGATTTTGCGCTTCGCGGGATGGGCACCAC